>ONTX01000268.1 GCA_900320825.1 uncultured Lachnospiraceae bacterium
ATACAAGGTATGTTATCCCTACGACTATGCTTTTGACGGCGGAAATCCTTCCGATACCATGCGTAAGTGCTACAACAACGGAAATGTGGCTTTCTTCCCCGTGTCTGTCTGGATCCAGAGTGAAAGCGGAAACTATCCTACCGTATCCGGAAAGGACCAGCCCGGAAATCTCACATGGGATACCGCATATGTTCAGTGGCCTGTAGGACCTTCCGGTAATCAGGAGACCAATGCATGTGTCAATTCCTCTGACGGTAACTTCCTTGTTATTCCCGCCAATGTCAAAGAGCCTGAGAGAGTATTTAACTTCCTGTATGATCTGTACAACTATTATGACGGTGATACTTCATTCAGGGACGATCCCGCAACTCTTGACTGGTGGTATAACGAGACTGCAAAAATCCCCGAACTTAAAGAGCAGAACTTTGAAGTACAGAAGTACTGTATGGCACATCCCGGAATTGAACTTTGGGAAAGCCTTGATTCCAATATGTACGACGGATTTGAAAGACTTATAGATGGTGAAATGACTCCCGCCCAGTTCCAGGAGACCTTCTCCCAGGAGCTGCAGACGGCGCTTGATGAAGTTTTTAAATGATAACAGGAGGCAGATATGGAAAGAGTAGTTAAGTTTCTTAAAGATGCAGGCGAGTATTATCTTGCAACAGTAGACGGTGACCAGCCCAGGGTAAGACCTTTCGGAACCGTAAATATTTTCGATGGTAAAGTATATATCCAGACCGGAAAGAAAAAGGATGTATCAAAGCAGATCCATGCAAATCCCAAAGTTGAGCTTTGTGCATTCATGAACGGAGAGTGGATCAGGGTTTCGGGAAAACTCGTTGAAGATCCCCGAAGGGAAGCCAAGCAGTCAATGCTCGATGCATATCCCAGCCTTCAGGACATGTATTCTGCAGATGATGACAATACCGAAGTTTTCTATTTTGAAAATGCAACTGCTGTCATCTCATCCTTTACCAAAGCACCTGAGACCATAAAGTTTTAATGAAGATCCAAATAAAAGGCTCTGCATGATGCAGAGCCGTTTTTATTCAGGATATTCCGTCGGCATTTATCTTCTGTCGGCAAGTTCGGGATCCAGTCTGAAGAAGAGGGTGTTCTCATCTGCAAGATCATAGATATACATTCCGTCTTCCCAGTCCACACCGGTGTACTTAGAATAGAAACCTACAACGGTTCCGTCATAATTCTCGGGTACATGGAAATAATAGGTTACTCCGTAATGAGCCGAGGAGTTCGTAACCCATCCGTTTTCATCGAACTTTGAAAGTCTTTCGCACTCATAATCTTTTCCGTAGAAGTTTACGTTAAAGGTTGTATAGGCATCAAACATTTCATACTCACTGGGAAGGACATCATAGTAATTAAGTGAATCGTCATGTCCTTCGATATCGTAGTAGTCTTCAACGCAGATTCCGGTTACATATCCGTACTTCTGTGCGTTTTTATCGGAGTAATTTACATACATGTGAACTGCAAGCCATACATATCCGTCCTCTTCAGGGAAGATTTCATCCCCGTCAAATATCTCAAAGCTGTCAAAACAAGCTTTTCCTACGGTATAAATATCATCAGCCTCATATACCATAGTGGTATAATCATATTCCTTGCCAAGCTTGCAGTTGATATCAAGGCCATGCTTAACAAAACCGGGAGTAAGGGGCTCACCGTCTTCTTCGCCGCATCTTATGCAGTAACCGCCGGTCTGATAATTGGCATCCACGATTTCGTGTCCCAGAGGCTCACCCTGGGTTTCACCGCATCTTTTGCATGTTTCGGGCTCTGTGCAGGTGGCATCCATCCACTTATGTCCCTTAGGCTTTCCCTCTGTCTCGCCGCATCTTGAACAGGTCTTGGGCTCTTCGCATGTTGCGGATTCAAAATCGTGGCCTATGGGATCTCCTGTGGTCTTTCCACATATGGAACAGGTGAGAGGCTTGTCGCAGCTTACCTCCTGAAAATCATGTTCGTGGCCGCATCCGGCAAGTACAAAAACAAATGCCGCAGCGGTGATAAGGCTTAATCTTATCTTTTTCATTTTTTCCTCCAAATAAGTAAAAATTCGTGATTATGAACAGCGAAATATCATTAGCAATGCAGTTTTTTATGCTCCTTCAATCACCGAGAAGTAGAATGACCAGGTTGCATTTTCTCTTATTGCAGTAAGCAGATCATCTGCGGTTTCAAAATTCTCAAATTCTACCATTACCTGAGCCATACTGTATCCGTCTTCAAGAGGGAACTTTTCTCTGGCAGCAAGCTGGTATTCAAAACTTTCAACTTCTTTGCCGTCAACGTAGTAAATATCATCATCCTTTTTACCGGATTCAAGTTTTGAAAGTAATCCGGTAACTTTTGCGCCGCTTCCGTCCATCTCCATTATGAGATTAAGTTCGTCATATCCGTAACCGGTGCTTATGTCTGTGGGAACAACATAATAGTATTTACCCTCACCGGCCTTGTAATATGCCATCATTGAAAGATATGTATCCGTATCGGAAACCGGAAGGAATGATATGTATGAGTTATGATCCTGCTCGAAATCCATTTCGGAAAC
>ONTX01000269.1 GCA_900320825.1 uncultured Lachnospiraceae bacterium
CGACCTTCTCACCGAATACGGTAGGCAGAACGGATACACGGATATCGTACTCGACATGGTCAACGACCTGGGTGATACGGCCGTCCTGAGGTTTTCTCTTTTCGGCTATATCCATACCGCCGATGACCTTGATACGTGCAACGAGAGCACTGAGGAAAACCAGCTCGTATCTTGCTCTTTCATAGAGCACACCGTCGATACGGAATCTTACACGAACCTGTCTCTCAAGCGCCTCTATATGAATATCGGAAGTTCTCTGACGAACTGCCTTCTCTATCATCTCCTTAACGAGCTTAACGATAGGTGAGTTCGCAACGTCTTCATCGTGCTGTGCATCACTTTCATCTGCAACAAGACCTTTTTCCTTAGCGAACTTCTCAAGGTCTTCTGTATTGGACTTCTGACCGTAGTATTTATCGAATGTCTCATTGATTCCGCTTAAGGTTGCAACATAAGGGCAGATCTCAAGGTTTGTGAGCATGCCGATATCTTCCTGGGCATCGAAATCAAGAGGATCCGCAACGGCAAGATTCAGGATATTGGGGTTATTTTCATCATATCCGAAGGGAAGGACTTTCTTTCTGTCAAGGATATCGTAATTAACGAGTTTCAAGATATCCTCGGGAATATCGACATTTTTGATATCGACAAATCCCAGATCCATCTGACGTGCGAGAACTTTTGCAATCTCGTCCTCGGAAACGATGTTCTCTTCAACGAGATACTCACCGAGCTTAAGGCCTTTCTGCTTACATGTAGCAAGGTGCTGTTCGAGGGATTCTTCTGTCAAAAATCCGTCTTCAACAAGAGCCTCACCAAGTCTTACTCTTCTAAAATTTCTTGCCATTTTGAATTATCCTTTCAAAAAAATTGGGTACAACTTCGAATTATAACACCGATTCGTAAAAAAACATAACTTTTTCTGTGATTTTTACCAATAAAATATGTGCAAATCATTTTAAAATGTGGTATTATAACAAAGTGTGCAGGAGAGAATTTTTGTAAAAGAAAATTCTCTACTTGACTTTTGTATTTGTAAAAAATTTTTTTACCGGAGGTCATTAACAAATGGCAAAGAAAACTTTTGCATGTAACTACGGAACTTCCATGAGAAGACTTGTGGGAGCCCAGAAAGTCAAGGATCTCAAGTTAGAGATCGATGACAGCGATTACGAAAAAACCCTGATCAGTGGTAAGGGCTTCGTTAAGAACGAAGGATCGACAAGCGAAAGTGCAGGAACTTTCGAATTCGAATCAAAAGAGATCACTGATGTCAAGAGAGACGAATATCAGGGCGGCGAAGCTATAGTTATAAATGTATGTAAGGAGGAAATGTACGGTAAGAAGAGATTTACCGTTATTCTTCCCAGTATGAAGAATGCTAATGAAGCTTATGACATCCTTATAGGCTTCAAGCAGAAGAATGAACTTGCCAAGGCTTCAAGCGGAGGAAGGCCTGTTTCCAACGGAGCAAGACCTATCTCTAACGGATCTCGTCCCGTTCCTCCTTCGGTTAACAGGAATTCCAACGGAGTTCGTCCCGCACCCGAACCGGAACCTGCATCTGCAGTTGCACCTGCACCCGCTCCGGCTCCTGCACCTGCACCTGTTCCCGCACCTGCTCCTGCACCTGCACCCGTTCCTACTCCCGCTCCGGCTCCTGCACCGGCGCCCGCACCCGTTCCTTCACCCGCTGTTACATCCAGCACCCCCGGTCAATCATATAGAAGTACTTCAAAGTCAGTTCATCCTTCACCCTCAGTTTCTATGGGCGAGCAGTTAAGAGGCGAAGAAGAATTCGGTTCAGCAAAGCTTTCTCCCCAGCAGCTTCAGACTCCCATGTCTGATCAGCCGGGCAATCTCGGATCTGCTCTTCTGTCCAACAACCAGCCTGCAGCAGCTCCCGCTCCCGCGGCAGCACCCGCTCCTGCAAAGGAAGATAATGCAAGCTTCGAAGATAAGCTTAAGAAGATCGAAGTTATGCATGAAATGGGCGTAATGAGCGACGATGACTACAAGTCCAAGAAGCTTGAGCTTCTCTGCAAGGAAAAGGGACTTGATAAGTTCTATGAGAAGATCCAGAAGGTTCTTATTTCCAAGAGCTCAGGTCTTATGTCAGAGGATGACTTTAACAATCAGGTTCACTCAATTGTTGATCCCTGTTTTGATGCATCCGTCAAGGATCTTAATGAGTTCAAGTCAAATATTGCAATGATCCCTGTCATCAGAGTAAGCGGTCTTGTAAGCGAGGCTGAATGTGACAAGCTTACCGATGCTCTTCTTGACGGAATCGCATATGACGACAGCTATTCAAACGAAGATTTCATTCTCAACCTCAGAAAGCAGTCTCTCCTCAAAGAAGCTGAGATTCTTTCAGAGGCTGATTACAACAGCGAGATCGGAAGACTTAAGCTCGCTCTTAATCCCAAGGACAGCGATGACCGTGATTCTCTTAAGGCTAAGCTCGGCAGATGGCCTGCAATGGTTGAAGCAGGTGTCATCACTCCCGAAGATTTCGAAGCAAAGCGCTCAAGACTCATTGAGAGCCTTGATTCCATGGGATCTGACGATGTTGAGTCCCTTAAGTCCAAGATCAAGAAGCTTATGCTCTTAAAAGAGTGTGACTGGGTTAACGATTCCGAACTTGCAGCTAAGAAAAATGAGATCATCGGTACCATCTCTTCTACTCCCGATGAGATCTTAAGAATGCAGCTTCATAAGGTTGCTGTTGAAGGCGGACTTGAGACCGATGCCGAATATGATGCAGCTAAGAATGCAATAGTTTCAGAGATCACTGCTCCCGTTAACGGAGATATGGATCTGTTCAAGAAGAGAATTGAGCTTCTTACCAAGATTCATGATGCAGGAATCATTTCAGACGCTGAATTTGGTGATTTCAAGAATAAGCTCCTCGATCTTTAATAAAAAAATCCGTGAAGCAATGAGATGATGGTTTCATGAATAAATACGACATTAGCAAAATATGCTTAAGGTGTATGAGGGTAAGTGATGACCAGGACACATGTCCATTTTGCGGTCATAACAAAATGGGAGAAAAAACCTGGAGCAAAGCACTTAACCCCGGCACCATCCTCAATAATAAAATATTAATCGGTAACATACTCGGAAAAGGCGGATACGGTATAACCTATATCGGATTCGATCTTCTCCTCGAGTATCGTGTCGCTATCAAAGAGTTTTTCCCGGAAGATCTTGTAACAAGATCTGAAGACGGGCATACTCTTGTTGTTCTTGATGAAGTCAATTCCGATAACTATGAAGAAGAAACCCAGGCTTACTTAAGAGAAGCCCGTGTTCTTGCGGAATATTCCAAAAACAAAGGTATTGTATCCATTAAAGACCTGTTTTATGAAAATAATACAGGTTATATCGTTATGGAATATCTGGAGAACGGGAACCTCTTCAAGTATGTGGACAACCACGGCGGATGGCTTCCTTCAGACAGGGCTCTCGCACTCATCGAGCCCATAATCGACATCCTCGGAGACCTTCACCAGTCCGGTCTCATTCACAGAGATGTCTCTCCCGATAATATAATGCTTGATAAGGACGGTTCCATCAAGCTTATCGACTTCGGTGGTTCAAGAAAAGCCGGATCCAAGGTTCAGCAGGAATTCCTCGGAAAATGGGGATTTGCACCTCCCGAGCAGATGTTTTCAAGAATTTCTGAACAGGGTCCCTGGACAGATATCTACGGTATCTGCTCTACTTTGTATTACCTTGTTACCGGTGATATTCCCCAGTCTGCCATAGAGCGTGAGGAAAACGATCTCATCACTCCCATAAATTCATATAATATCGATCTCGATCCCGGCGTCGGTGAACTTATTATGAAGGGCCTTTCCATGAAGCCCGAAGACAGACAGCAGTCAATAGACGAGCTCTACTTTGATCTCTACGGAATCAAGCGTACTTCAAAGCAGTCTCATGCCCAGGAAGCTGTAGCCGAGCGCCGTGTCATCGTTCTTGACCGTGACGGCAGAGTCTGGTTCGGTTCATATCCCATGAACGAAATTCCCATAGAAAAGGTGACCAGTGATATAGAATGCGCCGAGTACGACGAGAACAATACTGCCATCGTCAATGACGAGAAGTATTACAGACTTCCCATTTATAAAGATTCAAAACCTCCCAAGGAAAACGGAGGATTCTTAAGCAATGTCATAAAGACCAAGAGACTCAGGATCAAGGATGGCTACAAGTATTTCAAATACAATGCCATTCCCTGGAGGATCGCTAACGAAGCAAACGGTCGTACTACTCTCATCAGCGAATACATCCTTGATTATCTTCCCTTCGACGGCACAGCCCACTTAAAGTACGGCGACAAGGAAATAACCAAGGTCAAGACCGGAATTTACTGGGGCGATTCAAAACTCAGAGCATGGCTGAATTCCGTATTTATCAATATGGCATTCTCATCTCAGGAGAAGGTTAAGCTTCATTTTACGAAGATCTCCACTCCCACTTCGGCTCTTGACGACAGATATACCAATGACAAAGTATATATTCCGTCACTTGATGAGCTCTATTACGGTTTTGACACTTCCAAGGAAACCATAAACCGTTCCAAGAAAAATAAGGACAACACCTTCTGCACTGCTCCGGTATCTCAGTATACCGCATCAATTCCCAGGGATCCCG
Source organism: uncultured Lachnospiraceae bacterium (assembly GCA_900320825.1). Classification (GTDB taxonomy): domain Bacteria; phylum Bacillota; class Clostridia; order Lachnospirales; family Lachnospiraceae; genus AC2028. The sequence continues at coordinate 4,666 of ONTX01000269.1, forward strand.
ATTTTGCTCCATGTTTCGGATTAAGATCCAGGGGAGAGTTTTCAAGCGATATGTCTTATATCGCAAGTGAGGATGCTTTCGGACAGATGATTGGAAGAAACGGTCCCGAAAACTGGATGCTCAATAAACGCTGTGGTATCAGGCCTGTTATCTGTGTCAGCAGCGATTCGATAAAGAGGATTTCATAAGAAGATGGCGATATATGCAATCAGCGATCTTCACGGACACTACAGCACATATCTGAAATTACTTGAAAAAATACAGTTTTCGGATAAAGATTATATGTATGTTGTAGGAGATGTCATAGATCGCGGTCGTTATGGCATCAAAATCATACAGGATATCATGAAACGCAAGAATGTCGAGCTTATTCTCGGCAATCACGAACTCATGATGATAGACGCCATCCAGTACATGAAGGACAATAAACTGGATGGTAAAAATTTCACTCAGGAAATGGGGGAAGCTTTTACACCCGTAGATCTCTGGTTTCATCCGGCAAACGGTGGCAGGACCACTTACAACGCTTACAGCAAGCTTGATGAAAAAGAACAGAAAAAGATCTTTGAGTTTTTAAAAGCCCGCAGGCTGATCAAAAGAGTCCAGATGGGTGATATCACATACCATATCTCCCATTCCTACTCAGTCGGATACAAATTCGGAGAAGATCTTTTCTATAAAGATGCCAAAAAAGATGCTGAATCCATCGTTTGGGACTCACTTCTTGATGACAGGCCTCCTGTTGATATGGTTGAATCCGAATGGTTCGCCTATTACAGCGACACATACATTGTAGGCCACGTATTTACTCAGAGACTTGGATGTATGGATGAAAAGGGTCGGGGAAAGATCTGTAAGATCACAAGACGCGGCGGTATCAAAGTAATAGATATCGACTGTGGCATGGCTCTCAATTCAAAATCAAGCCGTATAGGCTGTTATGAACTGAATTCAGGCAAAGAAATCTATATGAACTACAAATAAAAACTCCGGTGATCCGGAGTTTTTTGATTTTAAGGCTGCAGGCAACCGCAAGTATTTTTGTATTACATCTCTATTATATATATCTTACTGAAACCTCATGCTCTCCCATCTCAAGATCAGGAACGGATAATAGCCCGCCTGCATAAGCTTTTGTTACTGCAGGTCTTCCATCCACTCTAACTTCAAATCTGTCAGAATATGAAACAGTAAAGACAAGGGTATTTCTTCCGGGATGAGTGACATTTACGGACCCTGCGATCTTACCGGGGCCGATCTCCCCGGCATTAAACGAACATTCGGATAAGACGTCAAAGGATTTTTGAAGTATATCCGTATCCATAGCATAAACCAGTGGTTTTCTGTTCATATCAGAACCTTCTACCGTTATAACACATCTTCTGTCTTCATCAAAGTTTCCCACATAGATATTATAGGATTTCTGGAATCCTGCAAAAGACCCGATAACCACATCATCCATACATACGTAAACTACCTTTGAATTGGCTTTCGTATCATAATCAAGGTCATATTCGTTAAGTATTTCAAAATTAAGATAAATATTCTTTCCGGCAGGTGCTGTAAATTCTATTGTATTTTTGATGAGTTTTGTAGGAAGAAGGTCCCCGAATTCATCCTTGCTTTCATAAGGAATCAGAAAGTTTTCCGTTCGCTTATCATAATCTATCGGCGAAAGAAGTCCGGACTCAAATCCAAGAGCAGAATCCAG
>ONTX01000295.1 GCA_900320825.1 uncultured Lachnospiraceae bacterium
ATGATCTTCCAGAGTTTCAATCTGCTGCAGCAAAGAAATGTGATAGAAAACGTGATGCAGCCACTTAAAATAGCGGGTGTGCCGAGCAGTGAAAGAAAGAAAAAAGCGCTTGAAATGTTAAAAGTGGTAGGCCTCGAGGATAAGAAAAAAGAGTTTCCTTCGAGACTGTCAGGCGGACAGAAGCAGCGCGTCGCGATAGCAAGAGCTTTGGCTGCAGATCCCAAAGTACTTCTTTGCGATGAGGCGACGAGCGCACTCGATCCGAAGATAACAGGAGAGATACTCGATCTGTTAAAAAAGATAAATAAAGAGAGAAAACTGACCATCGTCATCATCACGCACGAGATGTCAGTGGTGAAAAAAATATGTGACAGAGTTGCTATTATAGATGAAGGTACACTCGCTCATGTAGGCGATGTGGAGGAAGCATTTAAAGCGGCTAAAAGAAAAAATAGTTCAGAGACAATCCTTGATTACTACGTGAACAATGGACTCGGGATATAGGGGGCGATCGGATGAATGAATATATAATAAATGCAATATTAAATGGCATCTGGGAAACACTTGTCATGACATTTTTCGGATCGCTCTTTGCATACATAATCGGATTACCCCTAGGTATAATCCTGTATGCTACATCGAAAGGAAGAATTCTTGAAAACCGTCCGGTAAACTTTATCATCGGCCTGCTAGTAAACATATTCAGATCTCTTCCTTTTTTGATACTACTGGTACTGTTTATCCCCGTAACCAGGTTTATTACCGGCTCCTCCATAGGTACGGTGGCAACCATAGTTCCTTTGACCATCGGTGCGATCCCTATCGTCGCACGTATGGTGGAGTCATCTTTGTCAGAGGTACAACCCGGTATCATAGAAGCAGCTGTTTCGATGGGTGCTTCGCCGGTGTATGTAATAATACATTTTATCCTCCCAGAGGCTACGCCTTCACTGCTTTTAGGCGGAGCCATAAACGTCGCTACAGTACTCGGTTACTCCGCCATGGCAGGAGTCATAGGCGGAGGAGGCCTGGGTGCTCTCGCGCTCCAGTATGGCTACTACAGATACCAGACTGATGTCCTGTGGACGACGGTGACCATACTTATTCTTATGGTCATGCTTGCCCAGGGTGCAGGAAACCTTTTGTCAAAAAAGGTCAGAAAGTAAAAATGAGCCCCCTTATGGAAGGTTGACGCTCCTCCCTTTTTGTGGTATAATCGCTGATGCATTGGATAGAAACAAGAAACAGCTGAAAGGCCACATGGGAAAGGATATGAATTATGAAAAAGATGCTTAAGAAAAGAGTTATGTCAATCCTTCTTGCGCTTGCGGTATTCTCCGTCAGCCTGTCAGGGATTGGAGCGACTGCGACAACATCCGTTGCCGCTGAAAAGAAAGCAAGTATGTTTGACAATCCGGCACTTATCGAAGAGCTGGAGAAGAATCATGACGAGTTTGTGAAGAATTACCAGACGAAGGCATACACGGAGCTGCGTATCAATCAGTCTCTTCACGGGATCAGCAAGGATCAGTTCTCGAAAAATGCAATCGAAGTTGCGGATAAGCTTATCGCAAATGGCTATGACGCATACATTGTAGGCGGAGGAACCAGAGATTTCATCATGGGACAGGATTCCGATGACTTTGACCTGGTGACCAATGCCACTCTTAATGATCAGGAGAAGATCTTCGGCGAAAGCCTTAAAACACATCCGGGACCGGAAGGAAGAGTGTTCGGATATATCGACTATCCGGAAGAAAAAATCGATCTTGCAACCTATCAGAATATCCCGAAGGCTTTTGCCGGCCAGCCGGGAGTGCCGGAGTTTGATAAGACGTCGTTGACAAGTGACAATGTCATAGCGGATTCCTTCCAGAGAGACTTCAGCATGAATGCGATCTATTATGATATGAAGACAGACGAGCTTGTCGATTTTCATGATGGTATCTATGGTATCTGGAAAGGCATCATCTCTCCGGTTTACAAGGCGGGCATTGCTTTCCAGTACAATCCGGAGGCGATTCCGAGAGCTCTGCGCTTTAAGGCAAAGTATGGATATAAGTTTTCCGATGAATTGGAAACTACCATCAAGACCAAAGGGGAAGAGTATGTACGTAACATCGACGAGTATCAGAAAATGAACCAGACCAACCGAATGTGGGGAAAAGGATACTCCTACGAATGCTTTGATCAGCTGTGCGGGTACAAGGTTTTAGATGAGTTCTTTGCACCAATTAAGGATGTATTTGGTGTGGATTACATCGTGACCGTCGGAAACCTGATTAAACGCTATGAGGCCATGTCTGCCGAAGAAGGCGAAGATTCGGTCGACACGCAGATGTATATTGCGTGCATCCTTTGGCCGGTGGTTAAAAAGGGTGTTGATGAAGGTGGTCTGAGCTTTGAGGAAAGCGCCAAAAAAACGGTAGCAGATTTGGAAGCAGGCTTTACGTTAAAGCCGTATATGCACGACAATCTGTTGAATGATCTCGGAAGACTGGCAAAGGATGTAGGTACAGTTTCCGCTGATTATGATGGAAGAATGACCAATGCTATCTATGTAAAGGAAAAGGATATCGCCAAGAAGGCGATCACCATAAAGGTATCCGCCAAGACACTGAAGAAAAAGAGCGTTTCCTTTACGGTGCTTCAGAAAGGATACGGCAAGCTTACATTTACGAATAAGACAACAAAGAAAGCACTTAAGAGTAAGCTTACCTTCAAAGGCACAAAGATAACCTTGAAGAAAAAGGGTTCCAAGGGTATTTATAAGTTTGTCATCAAGTCTGCGGCTGATTATAATTATAGGGAAACAGAGTCTAAAACGGTTACCTTGAAGGTGGCCTGAATATCATGACGGAAACGAGTG
>ONTX01000273.1 GCA_900320825.1 uncultured Lachnospiraceae bacterium
ATGAGTGATGTTACAAAAAGAAGTATGCCCGTTGCCACCATTCCGTAATAATGGGTATACGCAGCAAGCACTCCGGAGATCACAAGTCCCGTCCAGTACCTTTTTTTGCCGGTGTTCTCAAGGACTTTGTATGAAAAGCAGATACTCAGGAGTACAAAGAAAAAGCAGAGCTCATACATCCTGATCTCAAGATTGTATTCCGAGCATGTAAAAGAAAGTCCGCTGATCAGAGAGAAAAATGAAGCGGGTATGGATCCCAGTTTTTTTCTGATGAAGGTAACGGATAATACGATGCCTGTCGCAAAAGGAATGACGGAAGCAAGGTGATAAACGGGGGTTTTGTATCCGAATATCGTTGCAAGAAGCTTGAGCCAGTAATAATAAAGAGGCGGATGATTGTCCCAGAAAAAGATCTTCTGATATACACCGTAGAGACCCGTATTATATATAGTGTTAGCAGAAAACGCCTCATCACCCCATACAACATTGTCGAAAATAAGGGAAAAATTCAGCAGCACCACAACAAGTGCCAGGGCATAAATTCCGTAATCCAGTACAAAGTGGTAAACCGGCTCAAATATTTTTTTCTTTTTTTCAGTTTTAGACATTATAAATTCCCCGAATCCCGTGAAATAATGCTATTATGATATCACATATACAGGAAAATTTCCTTTTATGTCAATTTACTTATGGGAGGTATTTTTATGGGAACATCCGAAACATTTACGTTTAACACTCTGCCCACAAATGCAGCAGAACTTCAGGCTCTTCCTGAGGCATCCCTAGATTCACCCTTCAAGACCACGGCTCTTGCCCTGGCTGCACTCTGCAATTATGAAGCAAACACAGAGGCCACTCACGAGATGCTTAATTTCCTGAAAGGACCCGAACCCCTTTCAACTTATGAAAAACAGTTTTTAAAAGACCGCCTTCAGGGTAAGCAGTATAAGTGTTTTTCCTTCTTCGAGGGAGCTACACCCGAAAACAATTACACCCCCGCAAAACCCTATAAGATCACTGTAGGCACAACTCCGTACTCATTCGACAACGAAAACTGGGCAGTTATGTATGTTACCAGCGGCGGAGCTGATTCTCCCAGACCCGTAAAACTTCGCAAAAAGCCCTCAACGGGCCAGTGGTTCATCAACGAGATCCAGTGCCTTTCCGACATAAGAGTACCTGCAGAGTCAGATCCCTGGGCGTAACTCCGGGCGGAAAAAAGGAAAAATAATGGAAAAGACGGCCGATGCGTTAAAATTAATCGCTCCGGCCGTCTTTTTACTATCCCTGAAGATCGGATCAAAACAAAATCTTAGTCGTCAAATTCGCAGTTGGTAAATATTACGGCTTCCTTATCATCGGAATCGAAATTGCCGGAATAATCGTTATCGGTAAAACGGCAGTTTAAAAAATCCGCTGTGCTTTCATGGTACGCCGCTACAATTTTTCCGTATTCGTTGTCATTATTCCTGATCTCGCAGTTTTCCGCAGTCAAATGTGAATCATACATTATTCCGAACAGATCACCGTATGTGTCGGTATTGTCATGAATCCGGCAATCATATAAATGCAGGGTGGAGTATTCATCAAGGAAAACTGCTCCGTCACTGCAGTCATATATCTCAGTCCCTTTAGCCGAAATACCTGTGGTAAAGACAGCATCTATACCGTATATTCCGCATCCGTAAAGACTGCAGTCATTAATATAAATATGGGCACTGTCGGTGAGACGGATAACCGCACCTCCGCACCCTCCGACATCAACCATGTGGCCGGCTGTAATTCCCTCTATCCATACCGCATTGCTGTTCTGGATCTTTATTACGGGAGCCATGGGATTTTTCGTAACGATCTCCACATCTTCTCCGTCTGCGGCCCTTATTGCAAGGCGGTCACACATTATGTCCAGCCACACATCATCATCCATAGGCATGCTGTATATGAGGTACTCACTCTCATCATCCTCACCCAATTCGGAAAGATTATAAACCCCGCCCTCAAGAGTTATCTCTGTACAGGGCTCAATGGCTGCTGCAAGTTCATGCACGTCACTGACATTCACCTTCCTCGGGCAAAAGAAATCTCTTACGATCTCATCCGTATCCTCTCCGTCTCTTACAAAATACTGATATGAAATGAAAATATAGTCCTGAGAGGGATCATCATCATAATTACTCTCTACAAGTGTCAGTATGTTATCGTTGTAAAGGGTCACCTCTCTCCAGATGCCGCCTTCCGTTTCTTCATCAAGATCCGCTCTCCAGCAGGAATTCATGAAGCCTTCATATACAGGTTCTTCCACAAGGGTCATTCCTATATCAGACCATTCCCCTGAAATCTCTCCGTCAGTGATATTCTGACCGCTGGCATAGTATTTACCGCCTTTTTCCGTTATCTGAAGATATTTTTCGTGCCAGTCGCCTTCTTCGTATATCTCCAGAGATCCTTCAAGTGAGCTGGCTATCATTCTCCATTCACCGACCATTCCCGGTGCATCATCAAGGCTTGGAAGCTCAGGTCTGTCGCCCTCCACAAAAGTAATCTTTTTTTCATCGCATCCCGGGATATCGCCTACAACCAGCTTGTCATCTTTGATACTTCCCTTAAAGGAATCAACATCCTCATTGCTGTCTTCAGGGGCATATCCCCACTTAGCTGCAAACTCAACCTTTTTTCCTTTTTGTTCCCAGGTAAGTGAACTTGCTCCGATAGTGGAATATCCGGGAAGTCCGTCATCCATTATCATCAGTTTTCGATAATAAAAGGTTCCGTCCTCATTGAAGAACAGTTCTCCTTCGCCGTCTTCTGCAACCCAGTAAGTTCCTTCCAGGTCCGGCACCTCGGATTCTTCCTTATCTTCATCACGGTCCTCTTTTTCTTCTTTGTCTTCCTTGTCGGTCTTTTCTGTGGCGGATGCATCCGTATCCGCAGCTTCCTTTGGACCGCATGCAGACAAAGCAAGCATAAATACCGCCATCATTATCAAAAAGACGTTAGTTTTTTTTCTCATTCTTATTCTCTCCCCACGTACTCATATCCGGCTTCTTCAACCGCAGCTTTTAAAGCCGCTTCATCAACTGCCGATGAACAGTCTATAGTAACGATCCCTGTCTCGTGAGAGGGGGATGCGCTTTTTATACCATCAATCGCTTCAAGAGCTTTTTTTACGTGAGCTTCACAGTGAGTACACATCATTCCGTTTACTTTAATGTTCATTTCTTTTCCTTTCTTTTCCGTTAATCTGACCTGGCGGTCATGTGAAGGATCATATGGTTTTATCAGATTCAGCCTCAAGGCATTCGATACAACGCAGAAGCTGGAAAGCCCCATTGCCGCTGCTCCAAACACAGGATCAAGAGTCAGCCCGAAATGTGAAAAACAGCCTGCTGCCAGAGGAATCCCCAGCATGTTATAGAAAAATGCCCAGAAGAGGTTTTCGTGAATATTCCTTATGGTGCATCTTGATATCCTTATGGCGGCAGCTACATCCCTGATACTGTTCTTCATCAGGACAATATCTGCCGCATCTATCGCAACATCAGTCCCTGCACCGATTGCCATTCCAAGATCCGCCGAAGTAAGTGCCGGAGCGTCATTTATTCCGTCTCCAACCATTGTAACATAGCCATGCTTTTTCAGTTCCCTGATAACTTCTTCCTTGCCGTCAGGTTTTACGGAAGCTTTTATTTCCCTGATTCCCGCCTGGGAAGCTATGGCTGATGCGGTCAGTTCATTATCCCCTGTCAGCATTACTACACGGATTCCCATATTACGTAATTCCGAAATTCCTTCCCCGGAATCATCCTTTATATGGTCCGAAACGGCAATGATCCCAAGAAGAGTACTTTCCGCCGCAAACAGTACCGGAGTTTTTCCCTCCTTTGAAAACCGCTCTGTATATTTTAACATCTCAGGATCCAAACTGCCGATGATCCTGACGACAAATTCCGTATTTCCGCCATAGATCATTTTACCTGAAAGGCACGCCTTAAGACCATTTCCGGACAGAACTTCAAATTTTTCGGTCTCTTCAGGCACTACGTTTTTTTCCGAAGCATATTCCGTTATTGCTTTTGAGATCGGATGTTCACTTTTTGATTCGAGAGCACAAGCAATTTTAAGAAGCTCATCTTCAGTAACTTTCCCTGCGGGAACAACCTCAGCTACCATCATCTTCCCCTCTGTGACGGTACCCGTTTTATCAAGTACTACTATCTGCGTCTTTCCTGCCTGTTCAAGCGAAAGAGCGGTTTTGCAAAGAATACCCGTTTTTGCCGCGACACCGTTTCCCACCATTATGGCAACAGGTGTGGCCAGCCCCAGGGCACAGGGACAGCTTATTACAAGAACTGATACGGCTCTTGCCAGGGCAAAACCTATGTCCCTGCCAAGGAGGAGCCAAACTGCAAATGTTATGAAGGCAATAGTCATCACCACGGGAACAAAGATCCCCGACACTTTATCCGCTATCTTTGCGATGGGTGCTTTTGACATCGCCGCATCGCTTACCATCTTAATTATCGCAGAGAGCGTGGTGTCCTCCCCGACTTTAAGTGCCTCACACACAATGTATCCGGAAGTGTTTATGGTTCCGGTAAAAACTTTATCACCCGGTTTTTTCTCAATCGGAAGACTCTCTCCCGTGAGTGCGGACTCATTGATGCTGCTTTCACCTTCGACCACTTCTCCGTCAACAGGAATGTTTTCACCGGGACGTACAGCAAATCTGTCTCCAACTCTTACTTCCTCAACAGGAATTTTAATTTCAGAACCGTCACGTATCACTGTAGCCGTTTTCGGTGTAAGATCCATCAGACCCTTAAGTGCATTCGTGGTCCTGCCCTTAGACCTGGATTCAAGGGTCTTCCCCACAGTGATAAGAGTCAGGATCATGGCTGCGGATTCAAAATAAAGAGCACTCATTTCATGCGCTCCTTTAGTCATGGAAAATAGAACCACTACGCTGTAAATAAAAGAAGCCGATGCTCCGAGAGCAACGAGGGTGTCCATATTGGGAGATCTGTGGATAAGACCTTTAAACCCGCTTATGAAAAATTTCTGATTTATCACAAGTATAATCCCGGATAATAAAAGCTCATATAAGCCCACAGCAATATGATTCCCCTCGAGAAATCCGGGCAGAGGAAATCCCAAGAGCATGTTTCCCATGGAAACATAAATAAGAGGCAGAAGAAAAATGACTGAAAAGAACAGCCTTCTCATCAAAAGGGGAGTAGCAGTGTCTTCAAGTTCACTCCCGCGTGAAGTAGTCTGATCCTTTCCCTCTTCACCTGAACTTAGCCTGGCACCGTAACCGGCCGCCTCAACAGCGGCTATTATTTTTTCGGAAGGAGCGGAGCCTTCGACTCCCATGGAATTTGTGAGCAGATTAACAGCGCAGCTTTCAACACCTTCAACCGACCCGACGGCTTTTTCAACCCTGGCCTGGCACGCTGCACAGCTCATACCTGTAACTGTATACTTTTGCATATTACTTCCAATCCCGCTTACATTTCCGTTATGAATGATCGAGTATTTCCGCTGCTTCACTCATTAATGCAATGATGGGAAGATGCTGGGGACATACTCTCTCACACTGGCCGCACCCGATACAGTCTGATGCTTTGCCGCTTCTCTGTATAAGTCCCGAGTAAAAATTTTTGAATCTCCAGTCATCGGGATAACGTCTGAGAGTGTTAACTGTTCTGAATACATCGGGGATGCAGATCTTCATGGGACATCCGTCACAGCAGTACTTGCACGCGGTACAGCCGATCTGAGGAATCTGAAGTATCTCATCCGTCACTTCATTCACGATACGGAATTCTTCTTCCGAAAGGGGCTCAAAGGATGTAAAGGTTCTTATGTTGTCATCCATCTGCTCTTCGTTGGACATACCGGACAAAATAGTCATTACCCCGGGAAGAGACCCGACAAAACGAAGCGCCCAGGATGCAATGGAATTATCCGGTCTGTAATCCTTAAACTTTTTTTCTATCTCCGGTGCAAATCCCGCAAGCATTCCGCCCCTTACAGGCTCCATGACAATAATGGGGATGTTCCTTTTTGCCAGGATATCATAAAGTTCCTGGGATCTGACAACGGGGTTTGTCCTGTCCAGGTAATTGAGCTGTATCTGCACAAACTCCACCTCGGGATGAGCGTCTACGATGGTCTCAAGAAGTTCGGGACTACCGTGAAAAGAAAAACCAAAGTGCTTTATCTTACCTTCCGCTTTTCTCTTCATGCACCAGTCAAAACAGTCATACTTTACGTAAGTATCGTAATTGTTACCTTCCTCGATGGAGTGAAGAAGATAGAAATCAAAATATCCTGCTCCGGTTCTTTCCAGCTGCTCATTAAAGATCCTTTCGATATCTTCTTCTTTCTTTATCTCCCATGCCGGAAGCTTTGTTGCCAGCATAAAACTTTCTCTCGGGTAGCGCTTTACAAGAGCTTCTCTTGCGGCCACTTCCGATCTTCCGCCGTGATACACATAAGCCGTGTCAAAATAGTTCATTCCGGCCTTCATATATTTATCAACCATACGGCAGACATGCTCATGGTCTATCTTGCCGTCATTTTCGGGCAGACGCATAAGTCCGAATCCCAGCTTTGGCATGGTATTAAGATCTATCCCCATAAAGTCCACCTTTCACTAAAACATCCTGTATATATACTTACATGGATGCGCGGTATATGGCAAGCATGTCTTCCTCATTAAGGACCTTTGCTGAACCCATTTCTCCGCCTACACCGATGGCACATTTTTTTGCCATGAGCACGAGATCTTCATCCGTGGCATTAACTCCAAGTTCCCTTAAGTTGGTAGGCATTTTGATCTTTCTGTAGAAGTCCTCCATCGCCTCTATTCCGCTGAGTGCGATCTCCTCATCCGTTCCATAGTCCTCAACTTCCATAACATTAAGTGCAAACTTTTTGAATCTGGGGAGACAATCCTTATATACATATCTTGCCCAGCTGCCCCATATTGCCGCAAGTCCGGCACCGTGGGCAACATCATAAAGACCTCCCAATTCATGCTCCAGCTTATGAGTCATCCAGTCACCGCCGTCGTTACCGCAGCCTGTAAGTCCGTTATGTGCAAGACTTCCTGCCCACATGACCTCTGCACGAGCATCATAATTTCCGGGATCTTCACAGAGTATCAGTGCATTTTCCTTCACGGTCCTTAAAAGTCCCTCTGCAAGTGCATCGGTGATCTCCATATTACCGCCGTTGGTAAAATATCTTTCCATGGTATGCATCATGATATCGGTGCATCCGCAGGCAGTCTGATAATCGGGGAGTGTCATGGTCAGTTCCGGATTCATAATGGCAAATCTGGGACGGCTGTAATTACTGCTGTAACCTCTCTTAACAAGACCTTCTTCTTTGGTAATAACGGAAGAATCACTCATCTCACTTCCGGTGGCGGCTATTGTGAGGATGACTCCCAGAGGAAGGCAGCCGGTTGCCTGTTTTTTATAATCGTAAAGATCCCATACATCACCTTCGTTTACAACACCGTACCCGATGGCTTTTGCGGAATCGATGGCACTTCCGCCGCCTACAGCCAGAAGGAAATCAACATTTTCCTTTTTGCATAGTTCTATACCTTCATACACAAGACCAAGATGGGGATTGGGAACAGCTCCTCCGAGAGTTACATATGCGATACCTGCTTCATCGAGAGTATCGGTCACTCTCTTGAGAAGTCCGGATCTTACAACACTTCCGCCACCGTAGTGAATCAGGACCTTGGATCCGCCGAATTCCCTGATAAGTTCCGCTACCCGGCTCTCTGTGTTTTTTCCGAAAACTACCTTGGTAGGTGTAAAGTAATTAAAATCAAACATAAAACTGATTTCCTTTCCTATACCGTTATTTACTATTCCCGTCAAAAAGTGCCCTGTATTCGCCGGGAGCCATTCCTTTTTCTTCACGGAAAACTCTGTTAAAGCTGGAAATGCTTTGGAATCCCGACAACATTGCGATCTCCGTAAGTGTCCTTCCTTCCTCTGAAAGAAGCTGCGATGCCTTTTCCAGCCTTATGGTGTTGAGCCATTTGCTGTAATTCATTCCCGTGACATTTTTAAAGATCCTTGAAAAATAATCCCTGCTTATCCCGGCCATTTCTGCCATTGCTCCCTGGGAAAGATCGTCCGCAGTGAGGTTGTTCTTGATATAATCCGTGACCGAGATCATTCTTTTCATCACATCATCGGTTATTGCGTAAGGATCTTCTTCACCCATTTCCGGAGCCAGCTCATTTCTGTACTCAAGAAGTACCAGCATGAATTCCATAAGTAGCATGCAGCATCTGATCTCCCTGTCCTGCCTCTCGGCAAAAAAGATCTCTTTCATCTGAAGTACTATTTCTTTAAGCTTTTTTGCCAGTACCGGATGGGAATTTATACAAATGACATGCAGATTGCGGTACATATGCATGATCCTTCTGAGATCAAAAAGCGAATTAATGAAAGCATTTGAAAACTGGATCACCAGGGATTTTTCCCTGTCCGCATCGATCACGGAATGCATCTCCATGGGCCATACGATAAGCAGATCATCAGGCACCATTTCATATTTGTTTTTTCCAACGCTGAATATATTTGGATTTCCCGGACCCACAAGGAGTATCTCACCGTAAGAATGCCAGTGGTTTTTATAACTTCTTTCCTTGAACCCTGTGGACATATTAATGGCACTTACATGATCGAAGTCATATATTTCGTATGTACTGTAATCCATGCTTTGTTTTACCCCTGTTTCCAAATGCGCATTTAAGATCTTTTAAAGTACCCAAATACGGTCTGAAAGCCTTATGAAATGCAAATATGTTGAACATCAGTGCACCGAACCAGGCGCTTATCTCGGCATAAGCCGCAGCCCTGAATCCGATCTTTCCGATAAAGAAAGAAACAACGGTCACTCTCAGAACCATCTCAAGTATTCCCGACAGCATGGGAAGCATCGGTTTTCCCATACCCTGAACACCGCTTCTTACAACAAAGAGAGCATCCACAAATATGATCATAACTCCGCACCGGGGAAGAAATTCACATACCAGATCTATCTGCTCTTTTCCGGATAACAGGATGGATCCAAGTCTGTCCGGAATAAGTACCATCAGCGATCCAAAGACAAGATATGTCACTAAAGAGATTCCCAGACAGACATTCAGCCCCTGCCTGATCCTTCCGTATTTTCCGGCACCGTAATTCTGACTGGTAAAGGCACTCATGGCATTTCCCGCAGTTGATGCAGGATTCATGAACAGATTAAGATACTTGCTGCAGGCTGTGTAAGCGGCTGTATATACAACACCGAATCCGTTTACAAAAGCCTGTACCACCATGCATCCTATGGCGGTCACCGAATTCATGAATGCCATGGGCAAGCCGTTTTTGAGAAGATCCGTAAATACTGTTCTTTCATTTATAAAATGCTCTTTTTCAAGCCTTATGATACTGATGTGTCTGAGTCTCTCCAAACATATAACCGAAGAAACCACCTGTGCGACGATCGTCGCTATTGCAGCACCTTCCACCCCTGAATGAAGCACGAAGATAAAGATACTGTTTAATGAAAGATTAAGTACGGATGATGCAATTATGGCCTTGAGAGGAGTTCTGCTGTCCCCAAGGGATCTTAATACCGCAGAGGCTATATTGTAGCAGATTCCTGTGGACAGACCTCCGAATATGATATACCCGTATTTCAGGCTGTCCTCCATTATCAGTTCATCCGTATGGAGCAGTCTCAGTGCCGTGGGAAGAAACATGACACTGGCCACGGTAAGAATAACGGAAAGCACGACACCCAGTTCCACTACTCCGGCCAGTCTGTGCTTTAATTCTTCCTCGTTTTTTGCTCCGAAGCTCTGGGCTACAAGTATTCCGAAACCATTGGCAAGACCAAAGGAAAAGCCAACAACAAGGAAAAACAAAGACCCCATGTTTCCGACCGCAGCAAGAGCATTGTCTCCCAGTCCCTCTCCGACTATCCATGTGTCGGCAAAATTATAGAACTGCTGCAATGTGCTGGTCAGAAGAAGGGGCCAGTAAAATGACAGGATCAGTCTTAACGGGCTCCCCGTGGTAAGATCGATCGTCTTATCTTTAATTGTATCCGATGCCTTTTTGTTCATATCTTTCACCTTGAGGCGAGTATATAATATGCTCAAAAAGACATCTTTCTATTTTTTTATATCATGCTTCTCATTTTTTGCACTAAATCCAAACTGAAAAGCAACAAGGTCCGGGGTAAAATATATAGGACGGTTTATGAATTGAAAGTATAAGTGCTTTTGCCCTGTTTTTTTGATTCATACATTGCTTCATCCGCTTTTTTAAACAGATCATCCGCATCTGAGGCTTTGCTTCCGTTCATGACACCTATACTTACATGTACCGCCGGCAATCCGTCATCGGTCTTTTCCAGTTCCGTCTTGATAAGTTCGATCTTGGACTCTATAAGTCTGTGGTTGAGACCTCCGGAGTGCATCATAAATACAACAAACTCATCGCCTCCGATACGGCATATGCAATCATCGTCACGGAATACCCTCTTAAGAACATTTACAAGCTTGATCAGAACTTTATCCCCTGTCTCGTGTCCGTATGTATCATTGAATTTTTTGAAATCATCCACATCAAAAAGAAGCATATATGTGGCTGCCAGGTCCAGATTTGAAAGCAGGAAATCATATCCGGCTCTGTTATATGTTCCGGTAAGTTCGTCATGGGACGCTTTATAACTCAGACTCTCAATATTCGATCTGTTCTTCTCATACATCTTATTGTATGCACCGGCCAGATAACGGAACTCTCTTGAACCGACCTCTGTTATTGGCTGATTGTCTTTGATCTGTCCCACAGCGTTAAGAACGGGATTTATCACAAGACGGGTTGTAAGCCATAACAGATATAAAACAAGCAATGCCTGGATCAGGATTGCAATATGTACTATACCTATCTGGTGTGTAAGAGTATCAAGTTCCGATTCTTCGATACTGTCAGTGAGCTTATCTATCTCACCTATACTGTCCTTCATTCCGCTGCGGATCTTGTCCTTAAGCTCATAATAACCATCACCGTGAACAAGCTCCGTTGCCCGTCTCATTTTTTCCGAGGGGGAAAGTGCTTCATCACTTTCTGTCAGCGTCACTTCTCCAAGAATCTCCGGGTAGTCCGTATATCCCCGGGCTTCGATTACAAGACGCATGGCATAATATTCCGTATTCATAAGTTCCAGGGAACTGTTCATGGCAGACTGCAGATACTTCAGTGCTTCTGTGGTTTCTTCCCCTGCACTCAATTTAGTTACGGCTTCTTCACGTCTTTTTGACTCAAATGCCTCGGTAAAATACCGGTCCAGGAACTGTCTGTCTCCGTCTATGGTAAATCTCTGTACCTGCTCGGTAAGGTAATCCGATGCATTCATCAGTTCAAGAGCTGCATTTTTCAATTCCGTTTTCTGTCTGGAAGCATCTCTTATATCCAAAAAGGTTTCCGTCAGATGCACCATTGCAACGATGATAACTGCGGAAAATACCAGAATTATTACCATCAGCCACAAATGGACCAGACGGTGCGATATTCCCTTTTTCAGTGTCTTTTTCATCAGTTCTCCCAAAACTTCAAAATTTAAGTCTCATTATACTTGAAATTGAGAAAAAATGCTAAAGTTCCGATATGGCTTTTACATATCAAATATACTCATCTGGGGATATTTATCCGGAAATTCCTGCATATATCCGAAACACTCATCCGGACTGCACATTATCCCATTATTTCTGCAAATATCACGATAAAGCTTTATAAGTTCTTTTGCATTGGGACTGGGTAATTCATACGCATTCCCATACGCCCTTATATAACGCTCCTTCATTCCGGGAAAGTGCTTATCAAGCGCCGCATAATAATACTCCCTGTCACCTTCACGAAGAGTAAGCCCCATGCCGAAATCTATAACCCCTTTTACCCCTGTCCTGACACATTCATTCAGTATTGAAGTGATGTTTTCCTCTGTGTCATTGATGAAAGGGAGTATGGGTGTCAGCCATACCATGGTGGGGATCCCTCTCTCCTGCATCTTCTGAAGGACTTCGATACGCCTTTTTGTATTGCATACATGGGGCTCGAGGATCCTGCACAGATCATCATCATATGTGGTGAGGGTTATCTGGACAACGCATTTTGCATTATCGTTGATCTCTGAAAGCAGATCGATATCACGTAGAATAAGGTCCGATTTTGTCTGTATTGCCAGCCCAAAACCGTACTTTAAAATAATCTCCAGGCATTTCCTTGTAAGCCCCAGTTCTTCTTCGCAATGCATATACGGGTCCGACATTGCACCCGTACCGATCATGCATTTTTTTCTTTTGGATCTCAGAGTACTTTCAAGCAACTGCGGTGCGTTCTGCTTGACCTCTACATCTTCAAACGGATGAGTAAACTGATAGCAGGTGCTGCGGCTGTCACAGTATATGCAGCCATGGGTGCAGCCCCTGTATATATTCATCCCTACACGGCCGCCACTGCCGCTAAGAATTCCTTTTGCATCCACAAAATGCATTTCTTATACACTTCCTCCGGGATAAGGTTTTACCATCCGCTCAAACTTCACTTATCTATCAACATATCCGTCAAAGAACTCGACTACCTTTTCCATCAGCTCCGGATTTTCTTCCATTGACAGGATGCGGCTGTGCCCCATATCATCGTATTTTACAAATACAAAATCACTGTCCGTTGAATACTTCCCATAATAGATATCATATCCGTACTGAATGGGAACGGTATCGTCATCCGAGCTGTGAACTATCATCACGCCGGCATCGGATTTTTCAAACCCATCCATTCCTGTCTGGGATGAGTAATTGCCGAATTTGATCTTTTCATAAAGATTTACATAGGGTATGAGCAGATAGATCGCAGGGCCTATCATGTTTTTACCTTCAGCCTGTAACAGATCCGATGACTCGTTAAAACCGGATACAGAACAAACCGCCGTCACCTCAGGGTGCTGGTTTAATACGGATGTTACACTGTATCCGCCCCAGCTGTGACCGAAAAGGAATACCGGCAGTCCTGCGAATTTCTCATTCTGTTCAACATAGGTAATGGCATGATCCAGGTCTATGACTCCCTGGGGAAGACCTCCCACTGCTTTTCCTTCACTGTTATCATTGCCGGTTGCATCATATGCAAAAACATAATATCCGTTTTCGGTAAAATAATTTGCAGATACCATGTAGGGGTTATGGCCTCCGCCTCCGATACCGTGAGCCATTACAACAACCCCTTTAGGTTCGTATCCTTCCCGTCTGTAAAAATACGCCGCAAGCTTCTGACCTTCGTTGGACGTAAATTCATCTCTTTCCATGATAAGTCCCGGAAAGTCTTCGGTATAAAGCATATATTCTTTATCCGTCTGATATCTTACGCCGAATACCAGGTTATAAACATACAAGGAAATCAGGGGAAGCAGAACAAGGAAAAACACTGCGAGAATCAACGCAATAATTATCCATATGCGCTTAGGGTTTTTCTTTTTTAATTTCATTCTTTCTCTTATCCTTTTTTACTTCTTCTTAAGCCACGCAATCGAAACATAATGCTTTATCAAAAAAGATTCCGGGTATGTACTGAGCATCTTCTCATGCTCTTCATTCCATGATGCCAGCTCTTCCGGAGACATGGATGCACTGGTTCCTCTGCAGGCACGCATCCTTCCATGCCATGATTCTCTGGTAAAAGGAACGTCCACGCGGAACTCTTCCTGTTTTTCAAGGTTAAAATATCCCAGGTATTCATCAGGCACCCATACGGGGTGAACCGTGTCCCCGCAACCGGTCCACTTCGGATTATATTTTAAAATGAGTTCCTCGCTTTTTCCTGCGATCTCGTCTTCAAAGGGAAGCCAGCCCATATAAAGGATCAAAAAGCTTCCGTCTTCTCCCAGCATCTTTGCAAATTTCGGAGCCGTGACAGCGTGGTCCAGATACCAGATACACTGACAGGCAGTGATAACATCAAATGATGCGTCAGGCTGCTCCAGATCCTTTGCATCGCAGGCATAAAAGTCAATGTCCATTCCGGCATCTAAAGCCAGTCTCTTTGCTTCTTCAATCTGATTCTCAGAAATATCCGTGCCGGTCCATCGTCCGCCGTACTTGTACATATTGATGGGAAGCACTCCGGTACCGGTTCCGATATCAAGAACTCTCTGCCCGTCCCTGCATAAACCAAGATTTAAAATGTACCGGTAAAACTCCTCGGGATAAATATCCCTGAAACGGGCATAATCCTTCGAGGTTTTTCCCCAATTGAACTCTTTTCCTTCATCTATGTTGCTTATGCTGATGTTTTTGTTATCTTTTGCCATCTTTTATCTTTCCTCTATCCATGTAAAAAACTTATCCAGTCCTTTGTTTTCTTTCCGGGTTTCCAAAAACATTCCGGCAGTATACCAGGAATGGGTATTCTTTTTATCCTGCACACTGTAAATCTCACATGCATTTCCCAGCTCCGCGGCTCTTTTTGCGAAGTCTTCGGCGCATGCATATTCCACAATTCCATCATGCCTGCTCTGTATAAGAAGCATAGGGATGCTGCTCTTTGACATAAGTGATACAGGTTCCCCGTTTTTCCTGTTATATCCTTTTCTGAACAGCTGATCCGTCAGTAGTCTGATAGTCATTCCCTGATCTTTCCTGAAACTGTAAGGCCCGCCGGAACCGATAAAACCTATGACATTCGAAACATCAACTTCATACTTTTGCTGTACTTTCCGGCAGTAGCACATGATAGATGTC
This sequence comes from uncultured Lachnospiraceae bacterium, assembly GCA_900320825.1. GTDB lineage: Bacteria > Bacillota > Clostridia > Lachnospirales > Lachnospiraceae > AC2028. Next base: position 14,828 of record ONTX01000273.1, read on the forward strand.
AGGTGAGCCCCGGCAGACGGTCCCGCCACAATGATCTTTGATATGTCTATCCCCTTGTCCTTCAGGTAACCGATGGCAGTATTATATGCCACACACACATCAGTTATCTGACAGGGATATTTGTATTTCGGGGACAGCCTGTAACCCAGGGAAACAAATCTGTAGCCCTTATCACAGACACATTGTCCCACATAATCAAAGAATTTAGGATTTCCGGCATTCCATCCGCCTCCATGAACCCAGACAATGATCTTGTCACTTAAAACTTTCTTTGGTTCGTAGTATAGGAAATACTGGTCCTTATCACCGCCATAGGAAATCTCCGCAGGTTTAATATTTTTCTTTGCTCGGTACACCTTCCGGAACAGTCCAAAGTAGCTCAGGCTCTCACGAATATAATCGTTCATAGCTTCTCCCTTTAATCTCACATATTTTTCTCATTGTTCTTCTTATAGGCTTTTGACCACTTGGATATTTCTATATGCTCATAATGCACTGCATCTTCACTTACTTCTATAAACAAATATGAAGGATCTTCCAATCCGGAAGCAGAAACTGAAACCACATTTCCTTTTACTAAATTTTGGTGACAATGTCCTATCACAACCAGCTCGTATTTTTTTATGTCTTCACTTTCACATGCCTTATCAAAGACTCCGTTTTTTAAGCTTGATAACGGAAGATAAGGGTATGCTTCATTAACATCCGAAAACAAAAAATGAGTGAAGAGTATTCTGTGTCCCAGACACTCTGTTTCATAAAATAGCGGCATCTGTTTAATAAACTGCAATTGTTCATCAGAGAGTTTTTCCCTTGCGCTGTCATAATACTCCCTTAGATATTCAACATCCGGATCGATGTCTACTCCATTTGCCAGATAGAGTTCGCAGTTTCCTTTGATACAGATAATTCCCCTGTCTTTTAAGAGTTCGAGGCATTCAACTTCTTCATTACCTCTTTGAAAAATATCACCAAGGAATATGATCCGGTCAGGATTCTTCCCGTCTATCTGCTCAAGTGTCCGGTTCAGCGCTTTATAGTTTCCGTGAATATCCGAAAATACTGCAAATTTCATTAATTGTCCTATTCTAAAAAAATTGATTTATACTTCAATGGTTCTCGTTCCTGTATTCCAGGATGTCCAGATTATAGTTTCCGTTCTGTCTTTAAATTTTACCCATTAAGGAAATTTTTCACTGCATTACAGAATTCTTCCGGTAACTGTCCCTGCGGAGAATGTCCGCATCCTTCGATCAGACAGATTTCCTTCTTCTGAGCAGTTATTGTTTTGATATACTCCTCAACCATGTCGACCGGGCATACCCAGTCACATGAACCTGATATGAAAAACACAGGCATCTGATACTCGTCTGAGTTTTCAAGTCCGTTAAAGTTATTACACTCATCAAGCACAGGTTTTATCAGATTCTCATATTCGGGTTTGCCCATCATGGAAGAGATCTCAAGCATATACCACCTCATGTCATCAACGCCGGCTATGGGGCTTGTAAGTGCCGCCATGGTTGAGATATCAGTAGTGACCGTCTGGGGATGATATGGTGCAACCAATTCTCTGAGATTCATGAGATTTTGCATACTCATATCTGATATAAATCTTGCATAAGCCTTCTCCATCTCGGATGTATCATCGCCTTTTTCTCTTGCAATCCTTAATGCATCCTCATAGGAGTATTTCTCACCGGCATACTCACGCTCATTGACGACCTGTCCTATCCCAATGTATGCGGATACCTTTTCCGGATGAGCAAGGACATATCTGCTTCCAAGAAAACTACCGTAAGAGTGACCCATAATGATCACCTTATCCTGACCGAAGTGATCACATGCATAATCAACAAGGGCATCCAGATCTGCCAGTTGGGCATCGAAGGATAATGTTTCATTATTCGGATCTGCATCAGCATTTCGATAGTATGATCTGCCACATCCTCTCTCATCCCAGGAAATGATCGTATACTGATCAGTCAGACGATCCTGCCAGCAATAATCAATATACGTAGTTGGTGCACCGGGTCCGCCATGAAGTGAGATGATCACAGGATTGGAACAGTCTTCACCCATAACGGATATATACTCTTCCTGATCATTAAGCACGACATATACCTGCTCATTTATGCCGCCCAGATACCTAAGAGCATGATTAAACTGATTGATATTCCGGCGTGCAATAAAAAATGTGAATGATCCGAAGACAATAAGAAGTACAGCAATCCCAAGGCCTTTTAAGACGCCAAATGCTATGCGGACAGGAAGCTTTTTCTTTCCTTTAGGTCCGTATACTTCCCTGCGATGCTGTATATGAATCCCGATATGACCCACACCCAGAATAAGAGCGCCGATAAGCATCAGTATATTCCCGCCATAGATTCCAAGCAGGAAAAACGCTATGACAGGAAGAGTCGCTCCTGCAACAGGAATTCCGCAAAAACTGCTGTAGAAATCTTTCATAGTCTTTTCGCTTCTAAAATACCGTACCCAATAAAGCTCATACAGTACCATGCACAGAAGTGATAAGGAAAGTACCGGAAGCCAGAAGTTCCATCCTTTGTAATTGAAATCCGAGAATATGAGTACTGTCGGTGTGACAATAAACTGTCCCACACGCTCAAATATGAGCAAAACCCTGCTCTCATTTTTAACGTATTCTTCGTAATCCTTTGGCTTGTTTTTCGTCCATATAAAATTCGGGGCCAAAAGCATGATCAGCCAGATAAGTCCTATGTATGAAAATCCAAATTTCATTTTATATCTCCCTAATCAGTATTTTTTTCTTTTGGTTCCCTTCTGGCAATCCATTTCTTCACGAAGATCAACGATTGTTATGATCTTGTTTTTAACAAGCCAGTCAACTTCGGCATCAGACAGATTACCGGGATAATCACTTCTTATATATCGCAATGATCCTACAGGCAAAGGACGAGTATTAAGTGTTGACTCTAATAAAGAACTCATGTTTATTACACTCCCAGCAGATTTTTGAACATCTGTGCTATTTTTGATTCAATTTGATACTGCTTTACCCTTGCATATTGTAGCATCATAATCTTCGTTTGAACAATTACCGAAGGATCAAAGAGCATCCATCTCCCCGAAAAAAGTAAAAAAACGTATTAAGTCAGATTTAAACTAAATAATACTGTTAAAACATCCGATATATATAGAAATGCAAGGATGCTGAAAATTACTGTTCATATATTTTTATAACAGGATAAATCCATGGTGATACAGCATAACCTTTCAGCATTGAACTCTAACAAACAATTAGGAATAACGACCGGAATTCTTGCAAAGTCAACCGAAAAGCTGGCATCGGGTTATCGGATAAACAGAGCGGCAGATAACGCGGCTGGTCTTGCGATATCTGAAAAAATGAGACGTCAGATACGCGGGCTTACTCAGGCATCCGCAAATGTACAAGATGGAGTTTCACTTGTACAAACAGCTGACGGTGCACTTAATGAAGTTCATGAAATGCTGCAAAGAGGAAATGAACTTGCAATATATGCTGCAAACGGAACGCTTTCAGACAGCGATCGGGAATATATAAACAGTGAGATTTCCAAGCTCAAAGAAGAGATAGATTCAATACCCGGAAAAGCGACCTTTAATGAGATGCGTATTTTTCCTGATAACGGATCTTCTTTGACACAAATGACCGCCGCTCAAAAAGAGCTCGCGGCCCAGATTGCAAACGAGTATATTCCAACTGCGGTCAGCCAGATAGTAAGTAAATTGTCCGGTTCTCTTGGAGGAAAACTCCCCGAGGTTGCGGCAAATTCCTCTGTAGAAGACGCCTATGGTATGAAACTTGATATTTCATATATCGATGGCCCATCAAAAACCCTGGCA
>ONTX01000179.1 GCA_900320825.1 uncultured Lachnospiraceae bacterium
CTCCTTAAATCCCTGCAGACTGTTTCGTATACGCACAGATCCAGTTTATTGATCTTGCGGGCTTCTTCAAGAACCGGGATGAAGTCTCCGGGTGAGAGAAAGCCGAAATCCGGATCTATCCATCTTGCAAGAGCTTCACATCCGCATATCTTTTTGTCTTCGGACCATACAACAGGCTGATAATAAACGGAGATATATCCTTCCTTTACTGCTTTGTCGACATTGTTGATGATATGATTGCGCAGCTTGAAAGATTTATCCATTTTTTCATCATACTCTGCAAAGAACCTGTCGGCCTGTCCGCTGATAGTGTTGACGGCATATCTTGCACGGTCTATTTCAAGGCGGGGGTCAACTGTCTCGCCAGCGGGTCTGTAGGCTCCGACCTTAATGTCAAGATACATCTCGCTTTTTATCTCAGCGAGTATCTTTTCCCTGATGGATGTGATCTTGTCCATGAATCCGTCTGAAGATGTCAGGACAACAAAGTGATCGTCAGCCTGTCTTGCGATGATATCCCCTTGGAAAGTATCAAGTATAAGCTTTGAAAATTTTATAAGAAGCTCGTTTCCGCCGGCATATCCCACGCGGTTGTTGTAGATCTTGAAATTTTCAATATTGAAAAAAAGATAGATAAGGGTGGCTTTTTCCGTACTTTCAAGTTTTTCTTTTGCTTTTCTTGCAAATCCTCTTATGTTGGACAATCCGGTAAGGTCATCGGTTACGGATGATTTTATAAGCTTTGCGGATTTTTTGCTTCAGAATGTCTTTGCGCATAAATACTTATTACAACGGTGATAAGAGAAATGAAGTAGATAGTATAATTTATCCTGTCAGCTTCAAGAACGGAATTAAGGTCTCCGTCAATATTTGGAACATAGTTGTTCAGATACCATATATAAGAGGCTCCGATGGCAGAGAGCATTATTATTGATATATACGGGCGCCATATGAGAAGGCATGCCGCATAGATTACCATTGTCATGAAGCATATGATCATTCTGCCTTTGCCGTAATCGGAAGCTGAAACCACCCATCCGAAATACATGCATATGCCGGTAAAGATCATAGTCAGAAATGTGCTCATGTATTTTGATCTGGGGATCTTATTTTTCAAATAGAGAAGTGAATAGACAAGCATTATGATGCCTGTAGACAGAAGGATCCAGTATGATGCACTCTTTTCCATGAAAAGGGAAAAGGTATTGTATATTCCGGTCAGCACATACTTGCGCACAAACCTGATGATCATTAAAGTCTCAAGTATAATGGTGATGGCTGCCAGATAAAGAGTGGATCTTACATTTGCATCCCTGTGAAACTCTTTTTCTTCTTCGCTTAATTTGTTGAAACCGAATATTTCAAGGATTTTCTTAAAAATCCCGTTACTGTTTTTATTATCCATATTTATCCCCTCGATGTAAAAAAACATTCGGCCCAATATGGCCTGAATGTATATTGATACTGTATGTATGAATGATATCACAAAAAAACGTTTTTGTTTGTGAAATTTGGTTTTTTTGCATTTTCTCTTTTCGCACTCTGTGATATAATATTTTTTCACGTAACGTGAGTTAGGTTACGTAAACGAAGACTTTCCGGTTTTGCCGGATTTGTCTTGACGGGAGAATGATATGAAAAGTGTTCGTAAATTAGTATTGGTTTTTCTTGGCGTGACTGCCCTTGTGCTCCTTGTTTCTCTCGGAGCGTATGAATATCTTAAAACCACCCGTTTTGATCTGTTCGGTCATCCCTGTGATATTTTTATGCAGAATATCAGGTTTGAAGGAAGCGAAATCTCTGATGTAGGTTCCCTTGAAAGAGGTCTTACCAGATTCAAATCACTGAAGGGCGTAGATCTCGGATGCTATAAGCTTCAGGTGGAAGATGAACCCGGTCTTGTTGATTCTTTTCCCGGTGTAGATTTCAGATATAAAACATATGTAAATATTGAAGGAATCGATTACCCTCTTGATGCAACAGAGGTCAGCCTTTCCGACCACGGATATGAAAATATCGATACTCTTATTGAAAAGCTTTCCTACATGCCGGATGTAAAGACAGTTACCTTCGGTGAAAACCATATCACATCTGCGGATAAGACGCTCCTTAAGGGAGAATTTCCCGATGTGGATTTCGAAGTAGTGGAGATCTATAAGATATGCGGTAAGGATGTCGCAGGCGATGCCGAATATATAGATCTTACCGGATGCGTTCTTGATGCGGATCTTATTGACGAGCTTTCTTTATTTAAAAAACTGACTGAAGTTGACCTGCACGGACACGACCTTACATGGGAA
>ONTX01000402.1 GCA_900320825.1 uncultured Lachnospiraceae bacterium
CTTGCGATCTCATCCGCATCCGCAAGATCGCCCTTTACCGATAAAAGCGCTGTCTGTGTGGGAGCGGGAAGAGTCTTGTGAACAGACTGGATCACAACATCGGCCCCACACCTTATGGCATCCGAGGCACTGTTTGTTACAAAAGAAAGATGGGCCCCGTGAGCCTCATCCACGATCAGTGGTATTCCCTTTTCGTGTACCGCTTCAGCGATGGCTCTTATATCGGAAAGCCTGCCCTCATATGTCGGGGATACTATGAAAACGGCAGAAACATCCGGATCTGCCGCAAGACCCTTTCTTACTTCCTCAACCGTTACGGCATCGGGAATTCCGGGTTTCTGCAGTTCTCCCGGATAGATATATGCCGGTTTAAGATCCCTGAGATAGACAGCATTATACGCAGATCTGTGAGAATTTCTGGCCATAAGGAGCTTTCCGCCTTTTTTGACGCAGGCACTGATGGCAGTAAGAACTCCTGCCGTGCTTCCGTTTACAAGGAAAAAAGTCCTGTCAGCGCCAAGTACCCCGGCAGCATACTTTTCCGCTTCCAGGATAATGCCCCCCGGATCGTGGAGATCATCGCTTCCCTCCACTTCGGTAAAATCCACCGATGCAAAATCCGGCGAAATACCTGCAATGCTTTTTCTCTTATGCCCGGGCATGTGACAGGGATAAATATTCTTTTCGGAAAGATTTTTAAGTTCGTCGAAAAGAGATCTCACATCTGCTCCAGCTTCTTGACCATTTCATCAAAGGTATGCCACCCGAGGACCGCACACTTTACTCTTGCGGGCATGTGAGCGATATCGGAAAGTGCTCCGGCTTCCTCGAGTTCTTCAATTTCCTCGGGAGTTGCTTCACTTTTGATCATCTTCAGGAAAAGAGACGAATACCTTTTGGCTTCCTCAATGGTCCTGCCGATGATGAGCTCCAGCATGATATCCGCAGAAGCCTGAGACACGGCACAGCCGTCACCTACAAAAGCTCCGTCGGTTATGACCCCGTCATCTACCTTTAATTCAAGGCTGATCTCATCACCGCAGGAAGGATTAACTCCGTCCAGAACGATATCGGGATCCTCAAGTTCGTGTTTATGAAGAGGATGCATGTTATGGTCTGTAACAACCTCATTATAAAATGTCTTATTTTCCATAACCCATGAGTCCTCTTACTTTGGAAAGCTCCTCAACGAATCTGTCGACTTCGCTGAGAGTATTGTAAAATGCAAAACTTGCCCTGCAGGTGGATTTAACACCAAGGAAATCCATCAGGGGCTGGGCACAGTGATGACCGGCTCTTATGCAGACACCTGCTTTTCCCATGATATCCGCAACATCGTGGGGATGAACATCTTCCACACAGAATGTGACAATGCCCTTATGATCTTCAGCTGACTGTGATCCTATGATGCGGATTCCCGGAGTATTCTTCATTCCTTCAATGGCTCTTTTTGTAAGGACAGCCTCCTGCTCCTCCATAATATCCCATCCGATGGAATTTATATAATCAATTGCGGCATCAAGTCCCACTGCTCCGCCGACATTAACGGTACCGGCTTCAAATTTATGCGGGGTTTCCGCATACACCACTTTGTCCCAGTGTACTGTCTGGATCATCTCACCGCCGTACATGTAAGGACGCATGTTATCAAGCAGTGCTTTTTTTCCGTAAAGGACTCCGATACCCATGGGACCGAACATTTTATGTCCGGAAAAAGAAAGGAAATCACAGTCCAGATCCCTTACATCCACCTTCATGTGGGGAACGCTCTGGGCTCCGTCTACGGAAAAGACAGCTCCCGCAGCATGAACCTTTGCAGCGATATGCTTTATATCATTGACTCTACCGAGAACATTCGAAACCTGAGTCAGGGCCACGATCTTTGTTTTTTCCGAAAGGACTTTATCAAGGATCTCGTCTGTTACGGCTCCCGTCTCATCAGGCTCAAGTCTGACCAGTACGGCTCCCTTTTTTTCAGCCATTATTTTCCAGGGAAGAAAGTCCGAGTGATGCTCCATTACGGAAACAACGATCTCATCCCCTTCTTTTATATTGTCCTCACACCAGGAGGAAGCAAGAAGGTTAAGGGCTTCCGTTGCATTTCTGACAAAGACGATCTCCTCAGGGCTTTCCGCATTTATGAATTCCGCAGCCTTGGCTCTGGCATTTTCATACCTTTCGGTGGCTCTTTCAC
>ONTX01000275.1 GCA_900320825.1 uncultured Lachnospiraceae bacterium
CATCAAGGTTGTCATATGAAAGTCTGAAACGGTAGCAGGTGGATTCACTGATATCCTGCTCCTTTATCATTGAATGGGTTCCATCGTCAAAGTTTGCTGCAGTCCAGGTAGAGATCGCACCCTGGGCAACATGAGTCACACTGTCGATAGCCGTACGGTCAAGCTGCTCGGTGATCTGGTATCTCATCTGGGTCTGCTTCTGGAAAGAAAGAGAAGTATCTGTACGATAACCGGTAAAAACGTATCTGCCCGCATAGTCAGCGTCTCCGGTCTTATAGATCTCACTGGAAAAAGCCTTGAGTTCCTCAAGGATGATATTTCTGTCGGTACTGGTAAGGTCGCCGTTAGCGCCCTTGGTGCAGTCGTTCTGACAGGATGTTATGACTGATGAAAGAGTAGAAAGCGCATCCTCTGTTACCTTGAGCCAGCTTGTGGCATCCGGAATATTTTTTGAATAATACTGTGTTACCTCGGTAACATTGCTGCGCAGCCTGAGTGCCCTGATAGCGATAACAGGGTCATCAGAAGGACGTATGATCTTTTTCTCGGATGAAAGCTGGCTTGTAAGCTTATCCTCAAGAACCTTATTGGTGTTGATATTTGAGAGGTTATTCCTCTGCATTATCTTATTGGTAATACGCATATGTGCCTCCCGCGCTCTTACGCTTTGCGAAAGACATCCATGTCTCTATATCCGAAGGGTTCCTTCCCTTCTACTTAACTTTATCATACACCTGTTTCAAGAATGAGTCTTCTGTATATCTCATTAAATACCGAGATCATCTTGGATGAAAGATTGTATGCATTCTGGAACTTCACCAGGTTGACGGCTTCTTCGTCCTCGTCAACACCCGATGTGGATAATCTGGTGTTTCCGATGGCTTTCTGTACCGTCTCATAACTCGTTACCGCGGTATTGGAACTTGCGGCATTGAGTGCTACATCTGAGAGAACTCCCTCGAGGAAACCGGATACGGTACTTCCTCTGAATGAAAGAGGATCCTTGGAATTACTCATATCCTGAAGTGCTTCAAGAAGGTCGTTCTGCTCCACACCGTCCGCTGTAGAGAATCTGTTGGTCATCAGTGTGGGATCGTTCACCATGGCGGTAAGGATTGAGAAATTCTCTGCCGTAAGCTTGTAGTAGCTGTCGTCGGCCACATCCACCGAAACTGAAGTTCCGTACGTAGTACTCTTTACTGCAGGATCCGATGAACTGTATGCTCTGAGAAGTGTGTCGGTTCTCTTGGGGCCCGTCCAGGTTCCGGGCCAGGTTCCTGACTGGTCATCGAATAGATACTGTTCATTGTCTGCGGGCTTGTTACCTGAGAACATTATGGTTCCGGTATTGTCATCTCCGCTCTTTAAGATATCGTTGAACTTCTGTGAAAAAGTACGTACCCACTCATTAAGCTGACTCATATAGTAGGGAATTCCTTCGTACTTGATCTCGCTTCCGATCTTCGCCGACTTTCCGACTCTGTCGTTTGTGATATGTTTGGGATTGAGCTCGGGCTCGTTGCTTAAAACGAATTTATAGGAATATGTTGCATTGCCCGATGCGTCGATATCCACGTTATATGACCAGGAATCATAATAAAATTCGGTATTTCCGAGATTGATTATTCCGCCCTGGTCTGAGAGATTACACTTATTCAGATCCGTAAGCCAGTCGCTGTCTACCTTTACCGTAACGGTGTCATGATCGCCGCCCGCCTCGGGATCGTTTACTATGGTATCTGTAACGGTTCCGTTAAAGTACTCACCGTTATTACCGTCTCTCATCTCCACAAGGCCTCTGAGTTCACCGCCCAGTCTTGCGTTTGACAGATTAAACTTCTCACCGTTCTCCCAGTAGACGTCATAGAGTCCGTTGATATCGGTCATATTGACCTTCTCATAATCGGCACGTGCCACACAGGTAAGTTCGTAGTGTTCCTTGGCATCTACAAGAAGCTGCTCTCCGGCGATCTTGACTATGTATCTGTATGCACCGGTCTCTCTTTCCGGATTGTTGGCGTCATATACGGGAAGTTCCTCGGTCTGGACATCAACGATTTCCGAAAGTCTGTCGATCAGAAGATCTCTTCTGTCTCTTAACTCATTTGCCTTCTGGCCGCCCATCTCGATGGTGGTTATCTGGGTATTAAGTGATGCTATCTCGTCAGCTATGGAGTTGATGTCATCGATCTTGATCTTTATCTCAGAGTTAACGTCCTTCTGAACATTCTGCAGATTACCCACCATCTGGTTAAAATAGTCTGTCAGCTGTCCCGCATATCCCACAAACTGGCTCTTTGCCGTTGAGGATCCGGGATCCTTCATAAGTTCTTCAAGAGCTGTGGTCATCAGCTGGTCATATATCTTGGAAAATCCGCCGTTGGTACCGCTGTCATAGAAATAATCCTCAAGTTCTCTCATATAATACTGTTTCATATTATATTCGCCGAGCTTTGAGTTGTTGGCCCAGTACTTCTGGTCATAAAATCCGTCCCTTATACGCTCTACGGAAAGGGTATCAACGCCCGCTCCCGCACAGCCGTATCTCTGGAAGGTACGGATGGGGTAAGCCGCCTGGGTATCAACAGCCTGTCTGCTGTATCCTTCGGTCTGTACATTTGAGATATTATTTGCGGTGGTATTAAGATTAGCATTTGCTGCAAGCAAGCCCGAATATGCGATATTTAATCCGAAAAACTGTGAACTCATATATGTTCCTCAATTATTAACCCGGTAAATTTATCCGTCGGCGAAATAAAGCTTATGCTCCGCCTACGTTTATTATATCGGTAAAAATACGGGGAGACTTAAGGTCTCCCCGCTGAAAAATCGCATTTCAAAACAACTGTTTTTTATGCAAGAGAATTGAGCAGATGCTCCATCATCTCATCGACTACATTTATAAATCTTGAAGATGCATTGTACGCACTCTGGTACTTGATCATATTGCTGAGTTCTTCATCCGAAGATACCGCCTCAACCTGATCTCTTGCACTCTCGGCAGCCGATACTGTCTTGGTCTGGTTTTCATAGATGCTGTTGTACATATATCCGGAATTGGATACCTGCGACACCAGATCACTGTAATAATCGTTGAGGTTGACCCTCTTGATGACATCGGGATTGAGCCTGAATTTTTCGTCTGTGAAGACCTTCTTCAAGGCTTCCATGGTTGCGGTATCTTCCGAACCGTCAACCAGTCTGAATCCCATAAGTGCCGGTGTCTGTACAAGTTCCTGGTTGATGCGGGTATTTGTTGCAGAGTACAGGCTGTATTTGAGATCCTGAAGCTTTGCCTGGTTAACAACATATCCGTTGGAATCGATGACCTGTCCCTTTGCATTACGCTGAGGCATTTCTTCCTCGTTGTATACCCAGAAGGATCCGACTCCTCCGACATCTATCAGTGTGTATCCGTCGGTGGAATTCTTCTCGAAGAGCTGGAGAGGATGTCCGTCCTTACTCTCAAGATAATTGTACCCGTCATCCAGATTCTCGTATATCTTGTATTCTTTTCCGCTGTACCACTTACTGTCAGAAGCTTTTATCGCATTGTAGATTGTCTGGTCAACTCCCGTGGAAGACTCGGTAACAACCCCTGCCTTTCCGCCTTTTTCCGTCAGAGCCTTCTGTGCGGCCTGCTCAAGTACTTCATTTATGGAGGTTATAACGTTATGAACCAGCTGGTCAAACTCTGCCTCGATGTTCATAAGTACGGAATCCCTGACATCATCGTAAAAATTGATATCAGTGTAGTCGGCTCTGTGGTCTCCCCTTGCGTAAAGGAGGCTTCTGAGCTTTCCGATATCAGTCTTCGTTTCCGAAGAAATAGGCTTATCCGTATCGAATACGTGGGCTGAATCTATCTTATAGATACGGTCACCCTTGATTCCGTCTGTGGAAAAAATGGAATCATCAGTATTGTTGGGGTCACCGCCCTCAGCCACTACATAATTACTGTTCTGGGGCCAGTATGGAGTATAGAAACCGGTCTGTGAGTCAATATCGATCCACATCTCGTAACAGAGGGAGCCTTTTACAAAGTCCTCACCCTCGATCTTAACGGAAACGGCTCCGTATTGATCCTCCTCATAGGAGATATTGCACATGGACGCAAGCTTATCAAGGATCAGATTTCTCTGGTCCCTGAAATCGTTGGCTTTTTCTTCGCCAAGTTCTATCTTCTGGATGGTTGCGTTGAGCTCTAAGATCTTCTTTCCGTATGCATTGATGGTCTTGACGTCCTGAAGAACCTGATAATTGATATTATCCTGGTAGCTTGCAAGATCGTTATATACGGACTTGGCTCTCTCAAGAAACTCAGATGCCTCACTTACAAGAGCACCCTGAGTAACAGAATTGCAGGGATCCTTGGTAAGTTCCTGGACAGCTGTCCACAGATCCGATAAGGATTCCTGAAATGCAGCACCGTTAAGCTCGCCCAGAAGGTCTTCTATCTCGTTTAAGGTATTCTTTGATACCTCGTAGAATTCCTGTCTTCCGAGCTCACTTCTATATGTTTTGTCAAGGAAATAATCCCTGACCTGTTTTGCATTAGAATAATAAACTCCAAGACCGGTCTGCTGATAAGATATCGCACTTCCTGTCTTGGAGATCGTAATATATCTTCTGTCGTCTAATTCTACCTGCTGCCTGGTGTAGCCTTCAGTCTCAGCGTTGGTTATGTTATGCGCTACGGTATTTAACGCGTTACTGCTGGCTTGAAGTCCTGTGACACCGAGGGAAAGGTCGCTCCACAGGGACATATTGTTCTCTCCTATTGCTTAGCGTCAAAATTACCTCTGGTTACTCCGAGGGTTCCACCGCTGTATCCGCTTCCCGAATAATTTGCCGTCTCGGGAGCTGCTTTCAGTGAATTAAGTAAGTTAAGTTCAAAATCGACCATCTCAAGTGAACTCTTTAAAAGCTCGCTGTTCTGGTTATTAACCCTGGCTAATTCATGAACCACCGCGGACAATCTGTCATAAACTTCCGACAATGCCTTCTGCTCCGCCGGTGATTTATCGAGTAATTCGATGAGATTTTTCAATTTGAGCTTGTTAACGTCCCTGTTAATTACATTCGCAATGTCGGCAGTAACCTTGGACCTCATATTATCGAGGTTCTGCAGTCTGTCGGCATGCGACTGTTCCTCTTCCGTGATCCTGCTCAGCTGATCGAGGTCTCCTGCCACGATCACAGGGGTTTTGGCACGGGCCAGTTCAAGAACAGTCTCATATTCGTCACATTCCTGGGAAAGGACGTTTATAAGATTCTCTACGAGACTAGCCACGTTTTACCCCAATTCCTGATACTTCTGAAGAAGCTTTTCTGCAAAACTGTCGGCACTTACGTTGTAAGTTCCATCCTTAACCCTTGACTTAACGGAATCCACAAGTTCACTCCTTACATCGGGAGTGTTTGCAAGTGCATCCTTAGCAACCTTCATATCCCTGCCAATGCTGCTGATGGATATGCTGTCGCTGGCGCCGCTTACATTCTTCGCTTTTTCAGTCTTGCGTACTCCGGAAGTCTTATACAGGCTCTGGATCTGTGAATAACTCTCTATACGCATGAAAGTTCAGCCTCCTTTTTCGTATTTGCAAGGCATATTCCAATCCTTACATCTACTTTATCGGATACCTTTCATTAAAACTTTACACTTTTTTTAAAAAAGTATGGGAAAACGGTTTTTGGCTTAAAGTTCGCAATTACCAACCGTTCTGGGGAAGGGAAGAACGTCCCTTATATTACCCATTCCGGTCAGATACATTACGCATCTTTCGAATCCGAGGCCGAATCCCGAGTGGCGGGCCGATCCGTAACGGCGGAGATCAAGATAGAACTCATAGTCCTCTCTCTTTAATCCCAGCTCATCCATACGGGCAAGAAGCTTGTCATAATCAGCCTCTCTTTCGCTTCCTCCGATGATCTCTCCGATTCCGGGAACAAGGCAGTCCATTGCGGCTACTGTTTTTCCGTCCTCGTTCTGCTTCATATAGAAAGCTTTGATCTCCTTGGGATAATCGGTAACAAAAACAGGGCGCTTGAAGATCTCCTCAGTCAGGTATCTCTCATGCTCTGTCTGGAGGTCGCATCCCCAGCTTACCTTATAATCAAATTTATCGTTGTGCTCCTCAAGGAGCTTAACAGCCTCTGTATAGGTTATCCTGCCGAACTCGGAATTCATTACGTTCTCAAGTCTGTCCAGAAGTCCCTTGTCGATGAACTGGTTAAAGAAAGCCATCTCCTCGGGTGCGTGCTCAAGTGTATATCTGATGACATATTTGAGCATATCCTCAGCTATCTCCATATTGTCGGATAGCTCCGCAAAAGCGATCTCGGGCTCGATCATCCAGAATTCCGCGGCATGACGGGTAGTATTTGAATTCTCGGCACGGAATGTGGGACCGAAGGTATATACTTTCTTGAATGCAAAAGCGTATGTCTCAACATCAAGCTGTCCGGAAACGGTAAGATTGGTGGGTTTTCCAAAGAAATCCTTTGAGTAATCCACGGATCCGTCCTCATTTTTGGGGATATCCCCTATGTTCATGGTGGTAACCTGGAACATCTCACCTGCACCCTCGCAGTCGCTTCCGGTGATGATGGGAGTATGGACGTATACAAAGCCCCTGTCCATGAAGAAGTTATGGATGGCAAAAGCTATAATGCTCCTTACCCTGAATACGGCCTGGAAGGTATTGGTGCGGGCTCTTAAATGAGTCATGGTACGCAGGTACTCGAGGGTATGTCTCTTTTTCTGAAGAGGATAATCTGAAGGAGCAAGTCCCTCTAGCGTAACCTCCTTGGCCTGCATCTCAAAAGGCTGCTTTGCATCGGGAGTCGCAACGATCTCACCTTTTGCAACCACTGCACATCCCACACCAAGATGAGCGATCTCATCAAAATTGGGAAGAGCATCGCCATATACTATCTGAAGGGTTCTGAAATCCGTTCCGTCACTTAAGGTCAGGAATCCGAATGTCTTGGAGTCCCTGTTTGAACGGAGCCATCCGCCTACGGTAACTTCTTTTCCAAAAAATGATTCACTGTCTTTATAAAGGTCTCTGAGCTCTGTAAGTTTCATAAGATCACCTCTCCGGCCGTTATACGGTCATTTATTTACTGTAATCGGTTATTTTTTCATATAATGGTTTGCCAAAAGTTCAAGAACATCCTGCTCCATGAAAAATACTCTGTATTCTTCCCTGGAAAGCTGTTCATAAAGCTGTTCTTCCGTCATCTGGTTCTCTTCCTTGAATTTCACAAGTCTTGAGTCAAGATCCGCATCCGACAAAAGAAGTCCTTTTTCTTCGGCTATCAAATAAAGCGCCGCATCATTGAGAAGCTGTGTCCTGCTGTACTGTGCCACATAATCGTCAATGGTCATTCCGTAATATGAAAGAAGAGTCTCCGCATCCATATTGTAATAAGCTGCGGCATTATTAACGGATTTCATTACAAGTTTGTCATAGGCATCCATCAGTTCCTGGGGAAAAGCCTGCTTTTGATTGATCACCGTAGAAAGCTGCTCGGCTATCTGATTTTCAAGGTCATTCCTGTCAGCCTCAGCCGCCTGTTTAATGAGCTCCGTACGACACATATCCCTGATATCATCCTCATTGCGGATGGGCTCCTGGCCCTCATCAAGGTTTTTGTTGGCCGTAGCTATGATGGAATCCGTGGTGATGATACCGTTGACCTTACAGGTAAATACAACCGACTGTCCCGCAAGTTCCTCACTGTGGTATTCTGCGGGAAAAGTAAGATCAAGATCAACCTCTTCACCCGGCATAACCCCCACAAGGCCTTCCTCAAATCCGGGGATAAAGGTTCCGGAACCGATCTCAAGGATCGCACCCTCTGCGGTACCGCCCTCAAAGGCAACCCCGTCTTTTTTACCGCAGTAGTCAAGATTGATGATGTCTCCGTTTACAACCTCTCTTCCGGTCTCAAAATCGGAAGCCTCAACCGCTGAAGCATAATCGTTGAAAAAATTCTCATAAGCATAGTCGATGTACTCGTCATCTATTTCGGTTTCCTGGTAGATGACATTAAGATTCATGTAATCCCCGACCTCGACATATTCCTTCATGTCATAGTCAAAAACAGTTACAGTATTACCGGTTGCCGCAGGATCTGCCACCCCGACACCTGACTGGGATGCAGCCACTTCTTCGGGATCGGTGAAAACCTGTCCGGAAGTCTTTCCGCAGCCTGCAAGGGCAACAAGTGAGACCGTAACGCTCATCACTGTTTTAAGGTTCATTTTTTTCATAAAATCTCTTCTCTTTCTTCAATATTATGCGTATCAAACGACATTTTACCACCAGAACAGGCTGCGTACAAACAAAATATTGATAATAAAGCCATATTTTGCTACAATGCATCATTGAAAAGAGTTCGGAGGTACAACATGGGTAAAGGTGCAATCATTGCAATAATCATACTTGTCATAATGATCGCCGCATTGGTGGTCCTGTATTTTATCGGCAAAAAAATGCAGAAAAGACAGGACGAGAGTAACGCCGCAATGCAGGCGAACAAGCAGTACGTCTCAATGCTGATCATAGATAAAAAGCGCATGAAGCTGCGGGATGCCGGGCTGCCTCAGATCGTAATAGACCAGACGCCGAAAGCCCTGCGGGGTTCCAAACTTCCGGTCATCAAAGCCAAGATCGGCCCACAGATCATGACACTCATCTGTGATGAAAAGATATTCGAAGATGTCCCCGTCAAGAAAGAAGTCAAGGCAGCCGTCAGCGGTATCTACGTACTTGAAGTAAAGGGCCTTCACGGCAAAAAAGAAACCGAAAAGCCCAAAAAGAAAGGCCTCAAGGGCTGGGTCGACAAGCTTCAGGAAAAAGCCGGAGCAAAACCCATCAAATAATTTCAAACATGCAAATACCCCCGCAGTGCGGGGGTATTATTTTGCTCCTTTTTGTGTACCGTTCAGGTATTTGTGGCTTGGGGGGCGTCGTTTTGCTATTTGCGTATTGCTTTATTTACGCCTTCCATAAAGCGCGTTCATTGTTTCTTCTTCCCTGTCCATGCGGATCTGTCTGATTATGGATCTTCGCTGGTTGTCGATATGCTCTGAAGCCGCCTGGGTTGCTGACTCGGCATCTCTTTTTTCAATTGCCTTAACGATATTTCTGTGTTCCTTGATCAGATTCTCGTGGCCCGGAGACCCCTTGATATATTCATATCTGTAACGATACATGGGAAGGGAAAGAGAATCCTCAAGGGAAGTCAGTCTTTCATTTCCCGTCGCATTTATTATGACATTGTGAAAATCAATATCCGCCTGGGCAATGATCCGGTTATCGTTGGTAGCTACGGCTTTTTCAAAGGCATCCCTCGCATCCTTAAGATCCCTGATGCCCTCGGGTGTGATCCTTTCGCAGGCAAGCTGCACGCATAAAACGTCAAGTGCTTTTCTGACTTCGAGAACATCTGACATGTTTTTTTCGGTGATCTGGGAAACCATGGCTCCTTTTCTGGGGATCATGGTAACAAGACCCTCAAGTTCCAGCATCCTGATAGCTTCCCTTATAGGGGTACGGCTTACTCCCAGCTTATCTCCCAGATGAACCTCCATGAGCCTCTCACCGGGAGGATACTCACCCGTAAGTATCGCCTGTCTTAACTTGTTATAAACCGAATCCCTCAAAGGGAGAAAATCATCATCCTTGGGTTTTGCCATATTTCATCCTTCCAAATTACATCCTGTCGCTTATTTGATTTGTGTATACAAAAACAAAAAGATTGTACTGATTTTAGTACAATCTTTTTGCATGTGTCAAGCATCCCGCGTTTGAATCAATAATCAGGGTTCACAAGATGTGTCACAAAGGTTTCTTCCTCATTGCAGAGCCCGGACTTTCTGGCTGCAGATATCGCTTCCTCTGCCTTTCCCTGACTGTCAAAAAAAGCAAACACAGTCGGGCCGCTTCCTGTCATCAGGGTTCCGGCTGCTCCCGAGTCTTCAAATATTTTCTTAATATCATCAACCTCCGGACAAAGAGGGATGGTAACATGCTCAAGGATATTACCCAGATATTTAATGAACGCAGGCCCGGGGCAGCATCTCATGGCATCCAGCATGGCATCCACATCGGGATGAGGAACGTTTTCAAAGATCTCATCAAGGGACTTGTAAATATTCCCCGTAGACACGCCGCGCTTTGGTTTTGCAACTGCAATACAAAGGGTCGGCAGATCCTTAAGGCGCGTCAGTTTTTCTCCGATTCCTTCCGCAAGAACTGTTCCGCCTTCAACACAGTATGGAACATCAGCACCGATCTTTACACCAAGACTTCTCAGTTCATCATATGAAAGCCCGCATTCAAAAAGTCTGTTCACACCTCTGAGTGTGGCTGCAGCATCGGAGCTTCCTCCCGCCATTCCGGCGGCGATGGGGATATGCTTATCGAGAGTGATCCTCACTCCGCCTTTAATGCAGCACTTCTCCATTACCGCAGATGCGGCTTTGTAAATGAGATTATCCTTATCAATGGGAAGAGGGCTTCCTCCCACATCGATGGTTATACCTTCTCCGGATTTTTCATATGTAAGTTCGTCGCAGATATCCACCGTCTGCATTATCATCCTCACATCATGATATCCGTCCGGTCTTTTTCCTGTCACATCCAGACTTAAGTTTATCTTGGCATATGCTTTTTCGGTTATCATATTTTCCTCTTGAGTCTTACTGTCTTGTAATGCGTATCTTTGCCTTTGCGTCTTTTCCGGATCCCGTAATACTTACAACCTCGATGGTATATCCGAAGTCGTCTCCGTTATCGAACAGACCGTCATAGAAGAATTCCGAGTATTTAGCGGTGGTGAAAACATCTCCTGCTTTAAAGAAATCCTCATCCGTTACTCTTTTCCGCTCATACAAATAGTTATCCAGATCCGTAAAATAATTCACCCCTCCGGCCTGGATCAGTTCAATAAGATAATAACCTCTTTTTTGATAGGAATTGGCAAAATGCATGGTTCCTATGGGAGTGGGTTCCGCATTCGGATACAGGGCAGGTACAAAATCACGGTATTCAAGTCTTGAATCCACGTGATAGATCCTGACTCCCGGCTGCGAACCGAAATCATAAGGCTCAACATGTGCGGCATATTTGTTAAGCCCACAATCAGCAAAAAGATCAACAAGAATATATTCGCCGAAAGGACCGCTGTCTTCCCTTCCGGCTGCGGGGATCACGATGGCATCTCCGGTCTGACCCATTACTCCGATCTCTGCTTCAACGGATTCTCCCTTGTTAAGCCCGGTGATCACATCAGGATCTATCCAGCCTACGCTGTATTTGGAATAAGCATTCCAGTCTCCGCAGTTGGAATCCTGCATATCATATCCGCCCAGAGCGGCTATTCCCGTATCCCTGACATCATAATAATCTATCAGGCCAAATACGTGACTGAACTCATGAATAAGTGCATTATCTTTACAACGATCGGAATGGATATTGACCGCCTGATTGATACGGGGTTTATCAACAGTTCCCGCATACTCTTTTCCATAAGTTGTCATGTAACAGATTCCGCCTTCAAATGAAATCCTGGCGTAGCCACCGGGGTCTATTGAACCGGAATTGATAAAGACCACCGCATCAAAATATCCGTTATCATCATTGTCAAAGGATGAAAAATCCATATCCGGATATGTACTGTACAGCCAATCAAGTACTTCATCAAAAAACTCGGGAGAAACGTTTTGATATCTGTACTCCTCAAATGTATAAGGAGCAGGATACCAGTCGGTAATATATGTGGATACGTTCACTCTTCCGTATGAAGCCTCGTCAAAATATTCACTGACAGAAAATAATCCGTCATTTCTTTCTTTTGAATAATCCGTAACCGTGCCGTTATCATCTATGACTCTTCCAAACATTTCCCTGTAAAATGCCATTTCGTCATCACCCGCATTTTCAGGTTCATCCTGCCAGGCTATGGGAATAGCCAGTGCCTTCAATTCACCCACAGATACGGGATATGCATACGGAACCGCTTCATGAAGGTTCCGGGCGGTTGTCATCTGGGGAACTATATCCAGCTGCACATTATAATCTTTGGCACCCAGAAGAACACTAAGTGTGTCCCCTTCATTCAAAGGAGTATCCTCCCTGTCTCTCATGTTCCCCGAAGCATCAACTATCCCCCGGGGCTCGGCAAGACCGGTTTCCGCTATATTACAGAAAAAATCCGAATAACCGTAAGACATGTAATACAGGAGTTCTTTGTCTGTGGGATGCTCTATTTCACCCTTCAGTTCAGGGATTCCCACCAGATAGAAAGTAAATAACCCTTTCTGCTCATCATAAACCTCACGGTCTTTATCATAAGCCTCCCCCACAAGGTAACTGCCGTAAAAATCAGAGTCGAAGATGAGCTTGGCAAATTCCGTTGCCTTATCCTCTTCTTCATACCAGACATAGACATCCGAAACAAGGATATCATCCTGATTAACAGCATATGGTTCTTTATCAGCAGGACTGAACTCACCGATACCGAAGAAATTCGGCTGAAGACAGACAAACTCATAACCGGGATATTTCCTGGGATCCATCATATAATCCTCGGAGCATCTTCCGAAGGTTGTGGTAAAGATCATATGATCGGCATTTCCCGGGTGCATGTTAAGATCGATATCATATGATCCGAAAACATTAAGCCAGTTGCCCGGATCTCCGGGCTCAGAAACAACAGGTTTTACGTCATATACCCTTCCCACGGAATCAAGTGAAGTCACAAATCCCGCAGGGTGAACAACTATTCCGTCCCCGCTTACATCAATACCTTTCCCCCAAAAACGGATCTTTTCACCGCCGGGGCCTGTAGTTGAAAAATATACATCCTCCCCGGAGACACTGACAGAGGATTCATCTATATCCTCCAGTGCATTCCAGATAGGCATATGTTTATAATCCAGGTCAAAATTGTCGGATCTGAAAAAATCCTTTTCCTCTAAGGATTCGCCCTCATAGGAATCGTCATTGCTCCTGCCGGAATGTCCGGAATGTCCCGAGGATCCTGTCATCCCATCGGAGGTTCCTCCGCAGCCTGTAATGACACAGGTGCAGACCGACAGAATTACTAATGGTAAAAATAGATTTGTTTTCTTCTTCATTTTCTTCTCCCTCTGCACTGTATGATACCATATTTTCACACAAAAAAACGGAACCTCCGCATATGCAAAGGTTCCGCTGCTTTCATGGATGATATTACCTGTTCAGATATTCAGACGGATCAGTTTCGCCGCTTCTTATTTTTTCAAATTTATCAAGTACGGCGTCATACGTCTTTCCGGAGATTTCGGGAAGTTTTCCTCCCCATGTCTCTTCAGCCTGCCTGTAGCCTTCCTTAAAAGCATCGATCATACTGTCTAATTTGTCGGGATCTCCGCCTGTAAGAGCCATTGCAAACTGAACTATACGGTCACTGGTCTTTTCCACACCCCAATACCCGTCTTCGGCTATATCGACCTGAGCCTGGGCTTTGGTTTCGGGATCAACCTCATACTCGCCACTCTTTAAGAATGACCAGATATCCGTAGCTTCTCCGTATCTTGTTGCCTGTTGTCCCAGGAGTTTTTCTACGAGACTTCTGAGGCTCTCCGTATTGGCGTTGGCTTCTGCCTTAAGTCTTTCGACGATTTCGGTATTGGATGTATAGGTTTTTGCACTTTCAGCGGCTTCCTTTGAAGGTTCGTAAACCGCTGCTGCCTCTTCGTTTGTTTTTGTGGTATCTTCGGCCTTGTTTGCCTTTGTCTGGGAAGTATATGCCGAATACGCACTTAACGCCTGAGAGGATGTAATTCCGTTTACACTCATGTATTCTCTCCTTTCGCTTTTATGGCAATTGCGATATGCGCGGTCGCAAATTGCAGCGATCATCCATGATCACATTAAATATATCGGATCCTTCGATATATTTGTTAACCTTTTACGGAAAAAAGAAAATCAGAGACCGGGTCGGTGCTTAATACGATCAGTCGTCACACACATCCAATGATCTCACCTATATCTTCGATGCCGTGGCGAGTCATGTAATCTTCAATGCCCTTTATGACATCAATGGTAGCATAGGGATTAACAAAATTCATCATGCCTACGCTTACGGCCGTTGCTCCCGCCATCATAAACTCTATGGCATCCTCGCCGGTAGCAATTCCGCCCATTCCTATGACAGGTATCTTAACCGCATGGGACGCCTGATAGACCATCCTCACGGCAATGGGCTTGATGGCAGGTCCGCTCATACCGCCTGTTTTATTTGCAAGAGCAAATTTTCTTCTTTCTATATCGATCTTCATACCGGTAATGGTATTGATAAGTGATATCGCATCAGCTCCGGCGGCTTCCGCAACCTTTGCCATTTCCGATATATCTGTCACATTTGGAGTGAGTTTCATTATGACAGGCTTGTCAGTATGTGCTTTGATCTCTCTTGTGATATTATCGAGAGCGTTTTTGTCCGTTCCGAAAGCAATGGCTCCTTCCTTGACATTGGGACATGAAACATTGATCTCCAGTGCATCCACTCTGCTGTCTTCGGAAAGTTTTTCGCAGACTTCCACATAATCCGATACAGATTTACCGCATACATTTACTATGACTTTAGTGTCATATTTTTCAAGAAAAGGAAGATCCCTTTCCATGAATACATCGATCCCGGGATTCTGAAGACCTATGGCGTTAAGCATTCCGCCGTATACTTCGCAGACTCTGGGAGTGGGGTTTCCGGGCCAGGGGACATTGGCAACACCCTTTGTAACCACCGCTCCGAGTTTATTCAGGTCAACAAATTCGGAATACTCCATACCGGATCCGAAAGTTCCCGAGCCTTCCATGACGGGGTTTTTGAATTTGATTCCCGCGATCTCTACCTCTGTCTTAATCATAGATCAACCTCCGAAGCTTCAAAAACCGGTCCGTCTGTACATATCCTTGCATTGTTTACATGGGAATGGTGATCAACATCCTTAGTCTTTACCACGCATCCTAGGCATGCCCCCACGCCGCAAGCCATTCTCTCTTCAAGAGAAATGAATGCCGGCTTTTCCCCGGTAAATGCCTTTATCGCTTTCAGCATGGGAAGAGGTCCGCAGGCACAGATACAGTTAAATTCAATACCGTTTTCCCTCACGGCATCAAGAACATTTCCTTTAGTCCCCACGCTTCCGTCTTCGCTTGCGACATATGTGTCGGA
>ONTX01000506.1 GCA_900320825.1 uncultured Lachnospiraceae bacterium
CTGCCGGAGAATACGGTGGATATAATAAAAATACTACAGAATTTGGTAAAGGAGACAGTGAAGAGAAACCTGATCTGGGACGATTGGGGACGGTTCTGGGACGCCCAGAACCGTCCCCAATCGTCCCAACAGCCTCTGTTTTACATCACATCTGGTTCATTTTATCCAATACATACTCAGAGAAGAATGGAAGGGCAAAAGATATTTGCCCTCGGACTGAACCGTCGATCAATCCTTTTCGGATCAGACGATCACGATATGGACCAAATTCATTTGGCTTCAGGTTCAGCATCTCACGGAGTTCCATTACCTTTCCTGACGGGTGGTTTGCCAGCAGATAGAGAATCTCTCTGTCTTTTGCAGAGAGCTCTGACCAGATCTTCTCGTAGACATATTCTTCAAGATATAAACGTACCTGCCCGATGGAGCTTAAGAAATTGCCATCTGACAGGTAAGTATAATACCCCAATACCTGGAAGGCAAAGGCATAGCCCTTCGTAAGCTGCGCCATGGTTCGTGCGTCTTCTTCCGAAACACCAAGCGATCTGCGGTAGCTGGCAGACATGCTTCCCGTGTTCAGAGATAGTAAATGAATCTTCGGGGCCCGATAGAGAAAGGTCAGTGTTTTTTCGTTCTGAAGATTATAAATGTTGTCATATAAACCTGTCATGATCAGATATACCGGGAGGTCCTGCTGAATGAGAATCTGATATGCAGCAGCAAAGATTCGGACATTTTCATTGTTAGATACTTCATCAATAGCGACCAGTATTCTTTTCCCCTGTTTTTTTACCTGTTCGATCACCCGGGAAAGAGCAACTTCCACATCTGTAATGGGAGAGTTTGATGAATTAACCGTCAATCCAACGCCGAAGAAGGAGAGGTTGATCTTTGCGCTTTTAAGCATTTTCATCAGAGTACTGTCATCGCAGAGTTTGCTCAAAAGGCCGGACAGTAGATCTCTCTGGGGATTCAACTGTACGACGATCCAGTCCTTTTCTTTCTTCAAACGATTTTGAATATCTGTCATAAATACGGTTTTTCCGGATCCTCTGACACCGGTGATCATATATACCATCTGAGACGGTATCTCAGCCAGAAAGGAATCGATCACTTCTTCTTTCTGAGCAATTCGGGAAATCATTTGTTGGGGTTCTTTCCCAAACATCAAGGAATAAGGATTTTCTTTTTTGTTTTTTTCCATTTTTCACCTTTTTCTACGGTCTAATCGGAGATTAATTCCACTTGCAGAGAATTATAGTCGTTTATATTTTGATATTTGATTTATATTCGTTTATATTGGATTATATTATAGCGCATTGTTGACCGAATGTCAATTTACAACAAGTGTTAAAAGTGACGCTTAACACCGTTTTTTTACGCTTAAATCATTTTTTGGTTTGGCAATAAAAAGGTGTTGTATAATAAGAAAATAAACTTGTGATTTTCATGTACGAGGAGGACTGGATATGAGGAACAATATATGGTAAGAAAGATGTTTATTCCAATTGCAACTGTTTTCTGTATATGTGCGTTTTGTTTATGTGGATGTGCTTCGAAGGACAAGCTGGTAACTCAATCAGATCTTATCGATAATACTTATACCGAGTACGTTACCGGAAATGATGTGAATTCTCAAACGGAAACTCAAAAAGATCGGGAAATAGAAAAAACAGAGTATTCAATTATATATAGAGATGAAGGACAGTTTGATCTTAATCCCATGGGTTTTGTCAAACCGGGGCAGGTATTGTTTGATAGTGACCTGGAGGCTAAAATGTCCGAGCCGAGAACAGGAGAAAAAGTACTTTACGCTGTAAACATTGTGTTTTATGAGGAGATATCATTGACGGACGAATTATCATCGGAGGCTGTAAGTCATGAGGAAGCGCAAAAAATCGGAGAGGAATGGCTGAGAAATCAGGGAATTGATTTTAGCTTTTTCACTATAGCGTGGACGACTGAAGATGATCCGGATCGCAATAGAATTAATGATTGGATTGTCCGAAAAGCTTATCTGACTGAAGAAGAGTTGCATCAGCTTCAAGCTCCGGAAAATGTAGGTGTTAAGCTTCTTTTGATATCGAAATGGATGGATACCGGTGAAGATGTTGTTTTCACCGGCTCACGGCCTCATCCGGGTCAGGCTGATTAGAGATGGAGCAATCGAAAAATCCCAATGCATGTGTTTGCC
>ONTX01000341.1 GCA_900320825.1 uncultured Lachnospiraceae bacterium
GATGCATTGGGAAGCATGTAACCGTAATAATAATCCCTGTATCCGTCCATCTCATAGATGTTGATGTTTGAACTTCTTCTGTATTTGAAAAGCTTTACTTTATCGTCCATGCCGCGCTTGGAAAATATATCCATTGCATCGTCCATGGAATATGATCTCTTCATGTAAGGAATTCCTGCTTCAACTATCTCGAGCATGCGCTTTTTGATCTTCTCCGCATTTTCGTCAGTAGGCTCAACATACGAATAAGGATTGATGAACAGTCCTCTTCCGACGGTAAAATCAGCTTTGCAGTTATTGGCAGCATCCACGCCGAATATATCACTGACCGCCTTCATAAAGAGCATGGTTGCACTTCTTACGTATATGAGATGACCCATACTGTCAGACAGAGTAATGAATTTTACGGTGCCGCCTCTGGTGACTTTTTTGAAAAGTTCTCTCGCTTTTCCGTCAATGCTTATTGCGGCAATGGGTGCATCGAATCTGTCCTGATAATCCCTTGCCACATCTTCCCAGGTAGTATCCTGGGGATATTCTTTGCTTGCTCCGTCAATAATAAGAGTATACATGCGTTCACCTCTCTTTTATTATTTATAACTGTTATGCTTTCAGGCTTTCGTAAATCTTCCTGTTCAGTTCTATAAGATCTTTTATCTCGACACTTCTGTCATCATGTTCACCCTCTGTAGATACCAGCTTTTCATATATCTTCTCATATGAATCAAATTCATATTCAAGGTAATCCGAAAGACCTCTGTCTTCGGCGATAAGATCTGCTCCGTATCTGTCCCCGGGTGTGATCTCATCAGATTCGTTTTGTGAAGATGTACCCGAATATCTTATCTTCATGGGAAAATAGTATTTTCCGGAATCCATAATGATCTCGTTTCTTATGATCTCGAAACCGGACTTTCTCAGAAACATGCGAAACTCCGGAATATTGGACTGAGGCTGGACTATAAGATCATCCAGCAGTTTTACTTTATCCATGCCTTTAAGGAGAATGTCTTTAATGAGCATTCCTCCCATCCCGGCAATGACTGCAGTCTGTATCTCGCCAGCGGCGTAGGCATCAAACCCGTCGGAGATCCTGAAACCGATCTTATCTTCAAGACCTGCGTTTTTTACATTGGATACGGCTTTTTCAAGCGGACCTTCACGCAGATCCGAGGCAATTACTTTCGGACTTATCCCGCGGTTTATAAGCTCGATTGACACAAATCCATGGTCACAGCCTATATCCGCAAGGATCTTTCCGGGTGATACAAGTCCTATGATACATTCAAGTCTGTCTGAAAGGATCATGAATCCTCCAGATAGTCCTTGAGGAGTTTTGAACGGCTGGGATGACGAAGCTTGCGGAGTGCCTTTGCTTCAATCTGTCTGATCCTTTCACGGGTAACGTTGAATTCTTTACCGACTTCTTCAAGAGTTCTCTGTCTTCCGTCTTCAAGACCGAAACGGAGTTTAAGTACCTTCTTTTCCCTGTCGGTAAGAGAATCGAGAACACTGTCAAGCTGCTCTCTTAAAAGAACCTGTGTTGCAGCCTCTGCGGGAGCGGGAACATTGTCATCCTCGATAAAGTCACCGAGATGTGAATCTTCCTCTTCACCGATGGGAGTCTCAAGCGAAACAGGCTCCTGAGAGATCTTAAGGATCTCACGAACCTTTTCTTCGGGAATTCCCATTTCCTTTGCAATCTCTTCGGGGCTGGGCTCACGGCCGAGAGTCTGAAGAAGCTGTCTGCTTACACGGATGAGCTTATTGATGGTCTCTACCATATGTACAGGTATACGGATGGTTCTTGCCTGGTCCGCAATTGCACGGGTAATGGCCTGTCTGATCCACCATGTAGCATATGTGGAAAATTTATAACCCTTCTGGTAATCGAATTTTTCAACAGCCTTTATAAGTCCAAGGTTGCCTTCCTGAATTAGATCAAGGAAAAGCATTCCTCTTCCCACATATCTTTTGGCGATCGAAACAACGAGTCTTAAGTTTGCCTCTGCAAGTGCGTTCTTGGCTTCCTCGTCTCCCTTTTCCATTCTCTTTGCAAGGTCGATCTCTTCCTCTGCGGTGAGAAGGGGAACTTTACCGATCTCCTTAAGATACATACGAACGGGATCCTCAATGGGAACACCCTCGGTAAGTTCAAGGATATCCAGCTTTTCAATGGATTCTTCATCCATCTCGGAAAGCTCATCTTCTGTGGGATCATCGTCAAAATCATCATCGTCGATGGTGAAACTTGATGACATCTGGAATACATCGATATTCTTGGTTGAAAGGTAGTCACTTACCTTATCAACAAGAGAATCGATAAGATCGTCATCCTCTGAAAGTACAGAGATGGCATTGTTGAGGCTCTCACCTTCAACAAACTTAAATTTGCTCTTCTTGCAGGCTTTTAAAAC
>ONTX01000444.1 GCA_900320825.1 uncultured Lachnospiraceae bacterium
ATAGCGCCCAGAAGCATTCCGCTCGGGCAGATCCATTCGCAAAACCAAGGCATGCTTGTACCCGTAGCATCCAGCATCATCGAGACCAGAAGGATTGGGAATAATACCAGGATGACATAGCGCAGGTATTTCAAATATTTATGACCCGGCAGATTCTTCTTTTTTACTTTGATCTTTATCTTGTAGAGCAGGTCCTGAAAGAAGCCGAAGGGACACATCCATCCGCAGATAAGCCGGCCGAAGACAACCCCAAAAGCTCCGAGAAGCCCGAATACATAAAGGGACATTCGATAAGATGCATTCCCAAGGATAGCCTGCAGTGCCCCCATAGGGCAGGAGGCAAGAGCTCCCGGACAGGAGTAGCAGTTCAGTCCCGGCAGACAGAGCACCTTCGTATTTCCATTAAAAATCTGGCCCTTTGTATAACCGCGGATATACCCGTTTGTCAAAACGAACCAGGCTGCCTGAAACCATAACCGGATACGGCCCTGCTTTTTCATTGTATTATCTGATTTCTCATTCATCATCAGGCTCCTAGTTAATTCCTATGCACTGCAAACAGATACTGGTCGCTTTGGTGAGAACCACGACCGGCTCACCATTGATCACACCGGCAATAATCATACATACAGCAATAGCCAGAACAGCCAAGGTGATCCATTTCTTATTCTTCTCTTTTATCTTCATCTGATTATCTCCGTATCTATATTATTCCTGCTGCTATTGCAGCTGTGAATCCACATATTGTTTCCATTCTTCATAATCTTTGGATCCGCAGGTTGCGTTGACAACTTTCCCTTCTTTGTCCACAAAGAAAGTCGTCGGAAAACCAACGACAGCTGATCTGAAGTAATCCATGAACCCCTGATCTGGAACTAGATTGGTAAATGTCACTCCGGCATCCTTCATCAACTGCTTTCCTTTCTCCAATTGGGATGGTTTCAGTTTGCCGTCCTTGTCATACATGTCCGCGCACATGCCGACCAGTCTGAACTCCGACGGATCATACTCTTTGGACAGCTTTTCCAGGTCACCCATCTCTCCAAGACAGGCCGGACATGTAGTCTCCCATATGTTATAAGCCACCAGCTTCGTGTCTGCCAGGTTATCCCTGCTAAAGGGCTGCCCTTCAAAGTCCTCCAGATCGATGGTGGCAAAAACATCGGAATTCCTTCTTTGTTCGACAAGTTTTTCAGATTCGCCCCAAGCGTAAGAAAAAGAAAAAGTCAGGATGAATATAGCTGCTGCTATACCAATTCCGATGAATTTCAAGGTCGAGGTACACATACGCCTGTCCTTTTTCATCTTTTGCATAATAATCCCTCCTCGTGGAATTCTTTTTGGCTCATACTCCTTTAATGTATCCCTTCTCTGTCAAGGAAACTAAGGCTCTCTGTACTGTCCTTACTGTTTTAGAAACTCTTTCAGATATCTCTTCACGCGAGATTGTTGGATCCTGCTTTAAAACGGCAAGTACCGCTTGCTCGGTTGCATTGATCGAATCTCCATAAGTGACATCATAAGGTTTTGCATTACTACGCCCATTTGTCCTTCCAAAGAGCAACTATTTCGGCTCGTCTGGACGGTCTGATCAGATACAGCCCGCATCCAATGCCGGCCACACCCGCAGCGATGGTAATCCAGTCACCTGCTCTCATACCCGATAACACTCCGCCGGAACTGCCAATATCAGCTCGTATAATCTCCATAAAATCCAAACTCATATGTCCTATAATACAAGGCCACAGATTACCCGTTCGAAGATACACGGCGCCTAGCACCATACCTATACCTGCCGCATATGCCGCCTGCCCAAGCGATATTAAGAGAGGCGCCCCGGCAATTGCATTTAACACATGAACCAGCCCGAATACTACAGAAGATAACCAGAACACCTTAACTACGTCCTTCTCCGAAGGATCCCTTCTGAGATAATTTGCAACACCCAATCCCCTGAAAGCTGCTTCCTCACCGAAACCCGGTGCAAAAGCCCTTAAAAATGCCAGCAATACTCCCGAAGTTCCTAACTGCATCCAGCTGACTATGCTCCCTATCCAATGAACGATGAGATTTCGCATCTTCATTTCTCCTAAAACCAAATCAAACTACCCGGATTTACCGTGCTCTTCTCTTAGGCAAACAACTCGGCAAATTCAAATATGAACATTATATTAATAGCCCGTTAATCAAAATCAATCTCGACAAACCTGCTAATATTTTGCAAGTGTTTTTTTGATTATTTCGTAATTTCTTATTTTTTTCAAGTATTTTTAACATAACAACCGTCGGCAGCTTATACAAAAAAACAGATGATCGCCGCAAAACAAACAATACCAAGGATTTCGTACGATATATGACACAGCAGCTTCATGACAACAGAATAACGGCATTGTATTGCAGACTCAGCAGGGACGACGGATACGCAGATGACAGTTGC
>ONTX01000220.1 GCA_900320825.1 uncultured Lachnospiraceae bacterium
CAGGCATCTCCCAGATATAAGGAAATGTGCAGACGTTTTATCACGGATTCCGAAGATTTCGATGAAGAGAAGATGAAGGCAGCAGGCGTGAGCAATGTTTTTCTGAACAACGAAGATCTTGATAAATGTATCAGGGAAGTTGCTGATTTCATACGGAAGCTTTAATGGATATAAAGGTAAACCAGGTAAATCAAACACAGCAGATCACTCCACAGCAGTCGGTTCAGGAATCTGACGGCAGTTTTAAGTTCATGCTCACAAGCAATATCGAGGAAGCGGAGCTTGCGGGAAGACTGAATTCACTGATGGAGCAGATCGATGTTGAAGGCAAAAAGCTGTCCAAGAGAAGAGACGTCAAGGACATGCGCCATTACAGGAGCCTGGTCAAAGAGTTTTTAAACGAAGTTGTCACCCATTCCCATTCGTTTTCCAGGGAGAACTTCCTTGACAGAAAGGGACGCCACAGAGTTTACGGAATAATACGTCTTGTTGATGACAATCTCGACCAGCTTGCCCAGGAACTGATGAAAGACGAAAAAGACAACCTGGAGATTCTGAATAAGATCGGTGAGATAAGAGGTCTTTTGCTTGATATTTTTACCTGAGAAGTTAAGGGCTTAAGACCATAGGGGGAGATAAAGATGCCGCAACTTAAAGATATAATCGGACAGGATCTGATAAAAAAACAGATAACCGAATCTGTGCGCTCGGGCCGTGTGTCCCAGTCATATATACTTGCGGGAGAAAAGGGTTCCGGAAAGGAATTCATTGCAACGGTCTTTGCACAGATGCTCGTATGCGAAAAAGGCGGGGAGAATGCCTGCGGTGAGTGCCACTCATGCAAGATGGCAGAAGCCAAGACTCATCCCGACATAAAATACATCATTCCACAGAAAGTTAACTCCATCGGTGTTGAAGAGGTCCGCAAGCAGATCTGTAACGACATTGACATAAAGCCCTATCAGGCACCGAGGAAGATCTATATCGTGACGGAAGCGGACAAGCTCACACCCCAGGCCCAGAATGCACTTTTGAAGAGCCTTGAAGATGCACCTGCATATGTGGTGATAATGCTGCTTGTATCAAATATCAACATGATGCTGCAGACCGTAAGGTCCAGGTGTATAACCTGGGAACTGAAGCCGGTTGCTCCTGCGGTTTTGAAAAAATACCTTATGCAGGAACTTCAGATCCCCGACTACAGGGCAGATGTTGCCATTGCCTTCGCACAGGGCAATCTGGGCAAGGCAAGGAATATGGCTGCAAGCGATGATTTCTCAGCCATGCAGGCAGCTGCACAGTCCGTCATTAAAAATGCCAGGGACGATTCTATTTCCGATATGATCGCACTTGTCAGAAGCCTTGCTGAGTACAAGGTGGATGCAGGTGAATTCCTGGATATGATAGCGGTATGGTACAGGGATGTTCTTATGTTCAAGGCAACGGGGGAAACAGACAGCCTTGTGTACAAGGAAGATCTCTCCATTATAAGAAAAGTGGCCAGAAGGAGCAGCTACGAAGGTATTGAAGAAGTCCTTCAGGCTATCGGAAAGGCCAAGGAAAGGCTTCGCGCAAATGTTGCGTTTGAAGTTGCAATGGAACTTCTGTTTTCGGTGATTCAGGAGTTCGGATAAGTTCGTAAAAAAATTGGAAGCAGACAGATCAGGAGATAAGATGAAGGTTATTTCGATAAGATTTAAAGCCGGGGGAAAAAGTTATTTTTTCGATCCCGGAGACATAGAGCTTCACAAGGATGATCATTGTATCGTGGAGACTTCGAAGGGAATAGAGTATGCCACTGTAGCATCCGAAGTTCAGGAAGTGGATGAGAGCAGAATAGTTTCCCCTCTGAAAAAGGTCATGAGAAAGGCAACCGAAGCCGATGACAGGCAGGTTGAGGACAATGCCGAAAAAGAAAAGAATGCTTACAGAGTTGCCCAGGAAAAGATCGCTGCCCACGGTCTTGATATGAAACTGACGGATGTGGAGTATGCTTTTGACAATAGTAAGATCATCTTCTTTTTCGTTGCCGAGCAGCGTGTTGACTTCAGGGAACTGGTAAAGGATCTTGCCGCCATTTTCAGAACGCGTATTGAACTCAGACAGATCGGCGTCAGAGACGAAGCAAGGAATCTCGGTGGTTTCGGCTTCTGCGGAAGACCTCTTTGCTGCGCCGAGTTTTTAAGCGATTTTGTTCCCGTGTCCATCAAGATGGCCAAGGAGCAGAACCTGTCCCTTAATCCCACCAAGATATCCGGTGTCTGCGGAAGGCTTATGTGCTGCCTCAAGTATGAGGAAGAAGCCTATGAGGAACTGAATGCTACGATGCCCGCTCTGGGAGATTATGTTGCAACAGCCGACGGATGCAGAGGCGAGGTGTCGGGAATAAATGTCTTAAGACAGATGGCAAAAGTTCTGGTTGAGATCGGAGACGAAAAAGAACTGAGGGATTACCCCGCAACCGATATTACCGTCCTTCGCAGAAAGAAGGGTAAGAGAAACGGAACTCACGCAAGCATCGCAGCCGAGGACTCTCCGGAAATGCTGGCTCTCCTTGAAGATGAAGCAAGAGACCGCAGGGAAGAAACGGAGCGCGGTAAGAATAACGGAAACAGCAACGCTGGCACCAACGGAGAGCGGAGCGGAAAAACGCAAAACTCCAATCAGAAAAAAGGCGAAAAGAACGTAGAAAACCGTGCCGAAGTTACGCAGGATAAAAACAACACAGGCGGCGAAGGCGGAAACAGGCAGGATAAAAATAACGGCCACAGACGCCACGGAAAACACGGCAAAGGCGGCAAGCACCACGGAGGCGGAAAAGACAAACCGTCGGGAGATAATGCAGGTCAGTCTTAAAGAAAATGAACGAATAGACGATCTCCAGAGAGCAGGTCTTAAGATAATACAGAATTCCGAAAGTTTCTGTTTCGGGATGGATGCTGTGCTTCTTTCGCATTTTGCATCGGTTCCCGATAACGGCAGTCTGCTGGATCTCGGAACCGGAACCGGAATAATTCCCATTCTTATGTCGGCTCTTACAAATGCGGCACATCTGACGGGGCTTGAGATCCAGGAAGAAAGCGCGGACATGGCATGCAGGAGCGTTAAGATGAATTCTCTGGAAGACAGGGTAAGTATCGTCAGAGGAGATATTAAAGAGGCAGGAGGAATATTTCCCCTGGCCTCTTTTGATGTGATAACATGCAATCCGCCCTATCTTCAGGAAAATCATGGGATCACAAATCCCCGGGATGCAAAGGCCATAGCAAGACATGAACTGCTTTGCACTCTTGAGGATGTGATCAAAACGTCGGAGATGCTTCTGAAACCCGGAGGGCATTTTTTCATGGTACACAGGCCCTTCAGACTTTCGGAGATCATGTGCGGCATGCACGATCATCACTTAGAGCCAAAGAGAATGAGGCTGGTTTATCCCATGGCGGATAAAGAGCCGAATATGGTACTGATCGAAGGCGTCAGAGGCGGAAATATGAGGATCACGGTGGAAAAACCCCTCATACTTCAAAATTCCGACGGTTCATACACGGAAGAAGTGAAAACTCTGTACGGATTTTGATCAAAACTTAGTAAGGGAAAAACATGGCTGGAATCTTACAACTTTGTGCCACACCTATAGGTAATCTGGGGGATATGTCTCCGAGGATAATTGAGTGTCTCCAAAATGCGGATCTTATCGCCGCCGAGGATACAAGGAACTCGCTTAAGCTCCTGAATCACTTTGAAATCCATACACCGATGACAAGTTATCATGAGCATAACAAAGTTGAAAAGGCGGCGGTGCTCGTTCAGCAGCTCAGGGAAGGCAAAAACATCGCTCTTATCACAGATGCCGGCACACCTGCGATCTCTGATCCCGGTGAGGTTTTGGTGAAAATGTGTGCGGATGAAGGGATCACGGTCACATCACTTCCCGGCCCCTGTGCCTGCATCACGGCGCTGACACTTTCGGGACTTGATACGAGAAGATTTGTTTTTGAAGGTTTTCTTCCCCGGGACAAAAAGGAAAGAAACGAAGTCTTAAAAAGGCTTGAGAACGAAACAAGGACCATCATATTGTACGAAGCACCCCATCACCTTAAGGGAACCCTTGCGGATCTTAAGGAAAATCTCGCCCTCGGGGGAGGCAGAAAAATCTCGCTTTGCAGAGAACTGACCAAGAAGTTTGAAGAGGTTATCCGCACAACAATTGACAACGCTGTCATAAAATACGAAGAGGAAGATCCCAAAGGGGAATACGTTCTTGTAATAGAGGGCAGGAGCGTAGAAGATCTGAAGGCGGAAACCATCGCAAAATGGGAAAGCATGAGCATTGCAGATCACGTGAAGATGTATGAAGAAACGGGACTTGACCGTAAAGAAGCCATGAAAAAAGCGGCAAAGGACAGGGGCGTATCGAAAAGAGATATTTACGCGGCACTGGAAAAAGATGTCCCGTAAGAATGCGTTTTAATTGCTTTTTTTTCTGCTAAGTGCTAATCTTTTAGGGATTGTGGGCATTAGCCCGTCAAAAGACAATACAGGATTTTATCCGGGAAAGAATTTAAGTGAGGTAAAAAAATGTCAGAACAAGCAACAAAACAGGGTGCAAAGCGCGAGAACAAGTGGATCTGCGCCGCCATCCCCGCACTTCTTCTTCACTGCAGTATCGGTACCGTTTACTGCTGGGGAACCTTCTCCAAGGAGATCGGTGAGTATCTTTACGGAGCAGGAAATTATAACGCTCATTCCAGCGCAATCCAGTGGGCTTTCTCATTCGCGATCTTCTTCCTTGGAATGTCAGCTGCATTCCTCGGTGATGTTGTTGAGAAGGACATTCACAGATCATCTCTTATAGCAACTATCTGCTTTACGGTAGGTATGGTAGGAACGGGTGCTGCAATCCTTCTTAAGTCCCTTCCCCTCATCTATCTCTTCTACGGATGCATCATGGGTATCGGCCTCGGTACCGGATACCTCAGCCCCGTCAAGACTCTTATGCTCTGGTTCAAGGATCGTAAGGGACTTGCCACAGGACTTGCTGTAGCAGGTTTCGGACTTGCAAAGGCTATCGCAACACCCATAATGCAAAAGCTTTTGAATGCATTCGATAATAACCCCGCATACATGTTCTTCATCATGGGCGGAGTATACTGCGTAATGATGTTCATCGGACATCTACTTCTCAAGAAGCCTTCAGACTGGGTTGAGGCTCACGGTGAGAATGGAGGCATCAAAGAATTCTTCGCTACTCTCGGCAAGAACTTCAAACTTTCATTTTCCAACAAGACCTTCATCGGAATCTGGATCATGTTCTACATCAACATCACCTGCGGACTTGCTCTTATCTCCCAGGAGAAGGCAATCTTCAACTCAGTAGGTCTCAGCCTTGCGGTAGCAGCTACCCTCGGATCTGTTACAGCTATCGCCAATGCGGCAGGAAGACTTGGATTCTCCGCATGGGCTGATATGTTCAAGGATCGTAATACCATCTATAAGATCATATTCATCCTCTCTATTGCATTTACCGGAGCCGTAGTTCTTACAAAGGGTCTCGACAACCAGATCGTTGTTCTCTGCGTAGCACTTCTTATCATGGTCAATGCAGGATACGGCGGAGGCTTCTCCAACGTTCCCACACTTCTGTCAGACCACTTCGGAATGAAGAGCATCTCAGCGGTTCACGGAATGTGCCTTTCAGCATGGGCAATGGCAGGACTTACAGGCAACCAGCTTGCAACCTATATCGTTAAGCATGTAGGTGAATACAAGGACATCACCTTATCCGACGGAACAACAGCTTCGGTTAACACCCTCGGATATCAGACCGTTCTCTACGTAACTCTGGCACTTTATGTTATTGCATGTATCGTCTGCTTCGTAATGATCCCCAAGAAGAAAGACGATGCCGAAAAAGCCTGAGAACAGGGTAAAAACATGAATTCCTGTGATACATGCGTAAATTACGTATATGATGAAGACGATGAGTCCTATGAATGCGATGTAAGCATGGACGAGGACGATGTCTACAGGCTTAATGCCAATCCCAGAGCGGAATGCCCGTATTATCGAAACAACGATGAATATGAGGTAGTAAGGCATCAGATGTAGTAAAAAATAAACAAAATCACCATTGAAAAGAACAGAAGAAAGCCTTCTGTTCTTTTTTTGTCCGAACAGTCAAAAAATAGGTCCAAATATCATAAATTTGTAGAGAAAAACCCTTGTGAATGGTATAATTTCTTTGTATGGCTGAAAAAACCACGCTCTATACTCCGGACCAGCGATCCGAGATACAAGAGGGCAAGAAAAAAGGCCTGAACACAACGGTTTATGAGGATCCCGCTTTTTTGTCGGTACAGATGAGAGAAATCCGACTGGCACTGGAAAACGGGCTTGATATAAGTGCGCTCAGAAATCCGGCTCTTGACTGGCTCCAGATGGAGGAGATAAGACTGGGACTTCAGAGCAAGATCGATGTAAAAACCTACGCAGACCCCAAGATTCCCTATCAGTACATGCGCCAGATAAGAAAGGGACTTGAGGCGGGCATTGATGTAACTGGATTTTTGAAATATCCCGCACCCGTAGTCCGTCAGATCAGAAAAGCAAGACGTGACGGCGTGGATATCATGAAATATGTGGAAGAAGGATATGAATCCGATCAGCTTGAGCAGATCCGTATATCACTTACCAGGAACGTGGACGTTGATAAGTTCCTTGCACAGAATTACAGTGCTCCATCCATAGAAGAATTCAGGATAGGTCTTGAAAAGGGGCTGGATATATCTTTATATGCAAAGCCCGAGTATGAGTGGCGCCAGATGCGCGAGATCAGGCTGGGACTAGAGAAACGTATCGATATAAGCATCTACTCCAATTATCTCTTCCTTGCACCCCAGATGAGGGAGATCAGACTGGGTCTTGAAGACGGACTTGATGTCAGTTCCTATGCAAGACAGAGATTTTCCGCAATGGACATGAAGGAGAAGAGACTTGCGCTTAAGGAAGAGGTTTCCCGGGCAAAAGCACCTGGAGATATTCCTACCACTGCCATGGATTTCGGAGATCTTGAAAAACTGATCGAAGAGGTTCCTTTTGCGGAGCAGGAAAAGCCCTTCAAGATAGTCATATCTCCTGACGGAATGGAAGCATATCTGTCCATATCGGATATGGGCAACAAGCCCACGGAAGAAGAAGTATTAAAGGAGATCTGGAACTGCAAGATCAGGAAGGGAATACTCCGTGCGGAAGTAAAGAATGCAACCAACGGCACATATGAAGAAGACACGATCCTTGTTGCAGTGGGCAAAAATGCCATAAACGGCAAGGACGGATGGTACGAATATTTCTTCAATACCGAGATAAACAAAAAGCCCAAGCTTAACGAAGACGGGTCGGTAAATTATAAGGATATCGACTGGTACGATGCCGTAAAAAAGGGCGACAAGATCGCCTACTATCACAAGGCCGAAGACGGTGTGGACGGCTACGATGTTGAAGGCAACGTCCTTAAGTCTGTGAGAGGAAAAGAGCAGACAGTCCTTTCCGGATCCGGGTTTGTCCTTGACAGGGACAAATGTACATATTTTGCTAAAACCGACGGCATGGTAAGGCTCAACGGCGATAAACTGGAAGTAAACGAGATGCTTGAGGTGGATGAGATCAATGCATCCATCGGAAATATCGTTTTTGACGGTTCCGTGCATGTCAGGGGTGATGTTGGTGAGAATGTTCTGATAAAAGCAGGAAAGGATATTCTCATAGACGGTTTCGTGGAAGGTGCCGAACTTGAAGCCGAAGGTGATATCATCCTGAGAAGGGGAATGAACGGAGACGAAAAAGGCAAGATAAGAGCCAAGGGAAATGTCACCGCCAAATTCCTGGAATCTGCGGATGTATATTCCGGAGGATATATCAATATAGACTATTCCATGAACAGTAATCTGTATGCGGAGAAGACCGTTGAAGCAAAACTGCGTACCGGTGCCATAGCAGGCGGAGTATGTACCGGAGTCAAGGGCGTCAATGCACAGAACATAGGCACAAGGGCTTCAGTAAGAACTGTTGTAAAAGCCGGCATTTCGGAAGCACTTTTCAAGATAAACTCTGACACATATAAGGAGTACAGTGCGGTAAAGGAGGAACTCAGGATCCTGGTCAACATGCGAAAGGAACTTGAAACAAAGTTTTCTCCGGCCCAGCTTACAACTCAGCCTGTTTATGAAAAAGTCCAGAACTCGATCTTTTCCAAGAGCAAAGCTGCGGAAAAACTCGGCGCACAACTTGAGGAGATAAAGTCCCAGCTCATGGAAATAGAAAGGGCAACTATATATGCCAAGGGCACGGTTTATGACGGTGTCAGGATCCAGATAGGAAATGCATCGTGGTTTCCGACCAAGGAATTGACGGACATCACTTTAAGAAAGATGAGAAAGGGCTCAGAGGAGAAGGTTTTTGCATTCCATAACAACAAGGACCCCAAAGATCCCAATGCGATAATTGAGTGAATTAACAACCTGAGGTGGAGATATGGCTGCAAAGGTAATGATCGTTACCGGAAAACTGGTTGAAAGAGAAGAACTCAGCGATATGCTGAAGGGCCGCTGCGAGCCGGTCCTTGTTGCAGACGGCGGGGAAGCAAAAAAACTCCTGATGGAATCCGGAGATGATTATGAGTGCGTTTTCTTAAGGGCGGATATTCCCGGTGTTTCCGGAGAGGAGATACTTAAGGCCTCTTTCGAAAAGGGACTGACAAGAAAGATTCCTTTTATTGCAATCGAAGGCGAGGATGATCCGGATACCCCGGATACATGGTTTGAAATGGGTATCATGGATGTGGTCAGGAGACCTTTCAGGACCAAGACCATCAGAAGAAGGGTTGATGTTCTCACAAGGATTGCCAAGAGACAGGAAAAATCCTACGAAAAACTGGGAAGCCAGGATGAAACTCTTAAAAAGCAGTTCAGGATCCTTACTCTCCAGTCCGAAGAACTCAAGAAAAAGAGTAATCTCCTTATGGAGGCTTTGGGTTCCATCGTTGAATACAGAAACCTCGATTATTCCGATCACATCCAGAGGGTAAAGTCATTTACCAGGATCCTGGGACTTCAGCTTATGAAGGATTATCCGGATCTTAAACTTACCGCTGAGAAGGTCGAGGTTTTTGCAACAGCCAGCATGCTTCATGATGTGGGAAAGATCTGTCTTCCCGACACCATTATCCTTAAACCGGGAAGACTTACTCCCGACGAACTTGAGGTCATGAGATCTCATACATCCAAAGGATGTGAACTTCTTGTGGGTATCAAAAACACCATAGGAAAAGAGTATTATGAAGCAGCTTATGAGATATGTAGGTTCCACCATGAAAGATATGACGGAAAAGGATATCCTGAAGAAGTAAAGGGGGAGGATATTCCGATTTCGGCACAGATCGTGGGCCTTGCGGACGTGTACGACGGACTTGTCAGTGAGAGGCTGTACAAGAAAGCCGTATCAACTTCGAGAGCATTTGAAATGATCGTTGACGGAGACTGCGGTGTATTTTCTCCAAAGATCATGGATTGCTTCAGAAGGTGCAGGACAGAGTTTGAAGCCCAGGTCGATCAGACGGGAATGGAACTGGCAGACGAAGAAAAGAAATAATTATTAATGACCGCCAAGCGGCCGGAAAAGGAGAACCCCATGGACAATCTTCAACTCAAAAAATATGCCAATGAAGTTCGAAAAGGCATAGTCACCTCAACCCACAGTGCAAAAGCCGGACATCCCGGCGGATCGCTCTCTGCGGCTGATGTATTTACATTTCTTTACTTCGAGGAGATGAACATAGATCCCAAGGATCCTGCAAAAGCAGATCGTGACAGATTTGTTCTATCTAAGGGTCACACGGCCCCCGGACTTTACGCGGCACTTGCAAACAGAGGATACTTCCCCGTTGAGGATCTTACCACCTTAAGAAAGATGGGATCGTATCTTCAGGGACATCCCAATATGCATATTCCCGGAGTGGATATGGCATCCGGATCCCTGGGCCAGGGAATAAGTGCAGCTGCCGGAATGGCTCTCGGTGCCAAGATGGAAGGCAAGGATTTCAGAGTATATACAATGCTCGGCGACGGTGAGCTGGAAGAGGGCCAGGTTTGGGAAGCTGCGATGTTCGCAGGATTCCGTAAGCTGGATAATCTCTGTGTTATAGTTGATAATAACGGGCTTCAGATCGACGGACCTGTTGATGAGGTATGCTCACCTTATCCCATTGCGGATAAGTTCAAGGCATTTAATTTTGAGGTCGTTGAGATAAATGCCCACGATTTTGATGAGATACGTTCTGCCTTCAAAAAGGCAAGAGATACCAAGGGAAAGCCCACATGCATCATCCTTCATTCAATAAAGGGTAAGGGTGTTTCCTTCATGGAAGGATCCTGCGAGTGGCACGGAAAAGCTCCCAATGATGACGAATATGCGGTTGCAATGGCTGACCTTGCAAAGATCGATGAAGAGCTTGCAAAGGAAGGCTGATAGCGGCTTCACGAAATTCACGATTAAACTTTTCACAGATTGATTGCCCCTTTGGGCGAAAGGAATAGATATGGCAGACGTAAAAAAGATTGCAACAAGAGAGAGCTACGGAAACGCTCTCAAAGACCTTGCGGAGGAATTTCCTCAGCTTGTGGTTTTAGATGCTGACCTTGCGGCAGCTACCAAGACCGGTATTTTCAAGAAAGCTTATCCTGACAGACATATAGACTGCGGTATTGCAGAATCCAATATGATGGGTGTTGCGGCAGGTCTTTCACTGACCGGCAAGATTCCCTTTGTAAGTTCATTTGCGATGTTTGCGGCAGGAAGAGCCTTTGAGCAGGTAAGGAACTCTATCGGATATCCTCACCTCAATGTCAAGATTGGTGCAACCCATGCCGGTATCACCGTCGGAGAGGACGGAGCATCCCACCAGTGTAACGAGGATATCGCACTTATGAGAACGATCCCCGGAATGGTAGTTATGTGTCCTTCCGATGATGTTGAGGCAAAGGCAGCCGTAAGAGCGGCTCTTGAGCACGAAGGTCCCGTATATATCAGATTCGGACGTGCTGCGGTTCCCGTAATAAACGATAAGCCCGATTACAAGTTTGAGATTGGAAAAGGAACCATTGTCAGGGAAGGAAAAGATGTTACCATCGTTGCAACAGGTATCATGGTAGATTCCGCACTGGGTGCAGCGGAAAAACTTGCAGCAGAGGGAATAGACGCAGAAGTTATCAACATCTGCACCATCAAGCCCATTGACAAAGATATCATCATCAAGAGTGCACAGAAGACAGGCAGGGTTGTTACCTGCGAAGAGCATTCGGTCATAGGCGGACTGGGATCTGCAGTATGCGAAGTGCTTGCAGAGGATTGCCCTGTAAAGGTTAAGCGTATCGGAATGCAGGATGTATTCGGAGAGTCCGGTTCTGCAGCAGATCTTGTTCATAAGTACGGACTTGATGCGGAAGGGGTAGCCGCTTCTATCAGGGAGTTCGTGAAGTAATGAAAAATATCTTGTCGCCCTCTATACTTGCCGCTGATTTTAATGTGCTTGGGGAGCAGATAAAGGCAGTAAAAGAGGGCGGATGTGAATATCTTCATGTTGATGTTATGGACGGAATGTTTGTGCCGTCCATTTCATTCGGAATGCCGGTGATGGAATCTGTCA
Organism: uncultured Lachnospiraceae bacterium; assembly: GCA_900320825.1. Taxonomy (GTDB): domain Bacteria; phylum Bacillota; class Clostridia; order Lachnospirales; family Lachnospiraceae; genus AC2028. Next base: position 11,699 of record ONTX01000220.1, read on the forward strand.
GAAAACAGAGTGATCTGTTTTTTGATACTCATCTGATGATAGAAGATCCCGACAGATATGTTGAAGAATTTGCAAGGTGCGGTGCCGACGGCATAACCTTCCATCTGGAAGCTGCACGAGGGAGTGCCGCAGATGTGATAAAGCATATAAAAAATACCAAAAGCCTTAAGGGAGAGACCTTAAGGGCGGGCATATCCATAAAGCCCGGGACGCCTTTGGAAGAAGTGCTCCCTTTTGCAGCGGATGTGGATATGATCCTTGTCATGACCGTAGAACCCGGTTTCGGAGGTCAGAAGCTCATTCCCGAAACCCTTGATAAGGTCAGACAGCTCAGGGAATATCTTACCAGAGAAGGGCTTGATACGGATATTGAGATAGACGGCGGAGTTACCAAGGAAAACATAATGGAGATCTGCAATGCCGGTGCCAATATTATCGTTGCGGGTTCAGCTGTTTTCAAGGGAGACGTACTGCAGAATACAAGAGATTTTCTTCAGATGATCGGAGGATAAGTTTAAGATGGGCGGTTTTTTCGGAGTTGCTGCAAAGGAGAATTGCATATTTGATCTGTTTTTCGGAACGGATTACCATTCGCATCTCGGAACAAGAAGGGGCGGACTGGTTGTATACGGTGAGAACGGTTTTAACCGTGCGATCCACAATATAGAGAATTCACCTTTCAGGACTAAATTCGACAGTGAAGTCCGTGATATGGACGGTTATATGGGAATCGGATCCATCTCCGATTATGAGCCCCAACCTCTTGTCATCCACTCACACCATGGCACTTATGCCATAGTATCTGTCAGCAAGATCAATAATTCCGAGGAACTCACAAGACAGCTGATAGACCGGGGAATCTCACATTTTATGGAGATGAGTTCCGGTGAGATCAATTCCACGGAGCTGATCGCTGCACTCATTAACACCAAGGATAATCTTATCGACGGTATTTCTTATGCCCTTGAAGCTGTGGATGGTTCGGTATCTCTTTTGCTTCTTACCCCCAAGGGGATTTATGCCGCAAGAGACAGACTCGGAAGAACCCCCGTCATCATCGGAAAAAAAGAAGACGCATTCTGTGTGACTTTCGAAAACTTTGCGTATAAAAACCTGGGCTACAGTGATTACAAAGAACTGGGTCCCGGTGAGATAGTGTGTATCACCGATTCCAACTGTATTACACTCAAGGCTCCCGGAGACAAGATGAAGATCTGCACATTCCTCTGGGTATATTACGGATATCCTTCAAGTTCCTATGAAGGAATGAGCGTTGAGCGTATGCGTTACGAGAACGGCGCCGCAATGGCAAAGCGGGATGATGTTAAGGCGGATATTGTAGCCGGTGTTCCCGATTCGGGTACGGCTCATGCCGTGGGATACGCCAATGCTTCGGGAATACCTTTTTCCAGACCTTTTATCAAGTACACACCTACCTGGCCCAGATCGTTTATGCCCACGATCCAGAGCAAGAGAGATCTCATCGCAAAGATGAAGCTGCTTGCCGTTGAGGAACTTATCAGGGGAAGAAGCATCATCCTCATCGATGATTCCATAGTAAGAGGAACACAGCTCAGAGAGACAACGGAATTTTTGTATAAATCCGGAGCAAAGGAAGTTCATGTGCGTCCCGCATGCCCTCCTCTTGTATACGGATGTAAGTATCTGAATTTCTCCAGATCAAAGTCGGACATGGATCTTATCACAAGACGTGTCATCGAAAGACTTGAAGGCGGTAACGTTACCGAAGAGATTCTGGAGCAGTATGCGGATCCCGATACCGAAAAGTATGCTCAAATGATCGAGGAGATCAGAAAAGAGATGAACTTTACATCTCTCAGATATGCTCGTCTCGATGATATGCTTGATGCCACAGGTCTTGACCGCGACAGGCTCTGCACATTTTGCTGGGACGGAAAAGAATGACAGACGGCATAATCTTCGACGTCGATGGAACCTTGTGGGATTCCACAACGGTTGTTGAGAAGGCATACAATAAAGCACTAAGGGAATTCGGGATAACGGACATCACCATAAAGGCAGATGACCTGAAAAAGCTCTTCGGTCTTCCAATGGACGACATCATAAAGGTGCTCCTGCCGGATTCCTCCGAGGAAGTAAGAAAAAAATTCAAGCCCATTTGTTTTTCCTATGAAGAAGATCATCTGAGGAAAGAAGCCGGAACCGTTTATCCGGGACTTGAAGAAACGCTCAAGGTTTTGAGCGGAAAATACCCGCTTTTTATTGTCAGCAATTGTCAGGCGGGATACATTGAACTGTTTTTTGAAAAGACGGGACTGGGAAAGTATTTTAAAGATCATACCTGTCCCGGAGATACCGGACTTCTTAAAGCAGGTAACATTAAATACATTGCGGAGAAAAACGGACTTAAATGTCCCGTATATGTGGGCGACACCCATATGGATGAAGAAGCCTGCAGAGAGGCCGGAGTGCCTTTTGTTTTTGCTTCATACGGGTTCGGACACGGAATAAAACCGGATTATGTGATAGATGCCCTTCCGGATCTTGCCCGTCTGTTTTGATCCGGAGAAATAATATGGCCGATAAGACGGAAATAAAAACTTCTGAAAATAAAATGGGGACCATGCCGGTTGGAAAGCTTCTGGTCACCATGTCCCTGCCCCTTATAATATCCAACTTTGTCCAGGCACTTTACAATGTCGTGGACAGTATCTTTGTATCCAGGATCACCACTGATGAACTGATCTACGATGAAGCGGGAGAACTGATAAGTGCCGGAACGGATGCCATCAGTGCTTTGGGTCTTGCTTTCCCCATACAGCTGATCATCATAGCACTGGCTATCGGAACATCTGTGGGTGTCAGTTCTCTTTTGTCCAGGTCCCTTGGGGAAAAAGATAATGAGACTGCTGACAAGACTGCGGCTCACGGAATTTTTCTCATGGCATGCAGCTACCTTGTATCCCTTTCCATAGGTCTTTTTTTTGCGAGAGCTCTTATCGCCGGACAGGGAGCGACGGGAAGACAGCTCGAGTACGGAACCACGTATCTGCGGATCATCTGCTGCTGCAGTATCGGTGTATATATGGAGATCATGCTGGAGAGACTTCTTCAGTCAACGGGGCGGAGCAATCTGTCCATGATCCCGCAGATGACGGGAGCTGTTATCAACTGCATCATGGACCCGATCCTTATTTTCGGTCTTTTTGGTTTCCCCAAACTGGGAGTTGCGGGCGCGGCTTTTGCAACGGTTTTCGGACAGGTGGTTGCGACCTGCCTTGGAATATATCTCAACGTTAAAAAGAATCCAGAGATACACCTGACCCTCAGGCATTTCAGACCTGAGATGCGTATCATAAAGGGAATCTATTCCGTGGGACTTCCCGCCATCGTCATGCAGTCCATAGGTTCCGTTATGAACTTCGGCATGAATGCCATACTCCTGGGACTCAACAGAAATGCGGTTGCGGTATTTACCGTTTATTACAAACTCCAGAGCTTTTTCTTCATGCCCATATTCGGACTAAACAGCTCGCTGGTTCCCATAATCGCCTACAACTACGGAGCACGCAGCAGGGCAAGGCTGAAGAAAGCGTACAGACTGAGTCTTGTAATGGGATTTTTCCTTCTTTTTGTGGGATTTATATGTTTCGAACTGATACCGGGACCTCTTCTCAAGATATTTGACACGGGAGACGATTCTCTCATGGCTTTAGGAGTTCCGGCTCTCAGGATAATAGGTATCCATTATCTGATCGCATGGTACTGCATCCTTACGGGAGCGGTTTTCCAGGCGCTGGGAAACGGTATATATTCTCTTTTGGTATCACTTTTGAGGCAGCTTATTGCCCTTATGCCGGCGGCTTACATACTCGGAAGGATCGGTGGGATGGATCTTGTGTGGTGGTCATTTCCTATCGCGGAGATAGTTTCCCTTGCCACCAATTTATATTTTTACTACAGGATAAACCGGGATGTTATAAGCAAAATCCCTTCAGAGTAAAAAGGAAAGCATGAAATTAACATTCGTATCCAATTACTTCAATCATCATCAAAAACCACTCTGTGAAGCATTTGTGCGCTCCGATGGGGTGGATTTTTGTTTTATTGCCACCGAACCCATGGAAGAAGAGCGCATCAAAATGGGATGGGGGATCGATGCGGAAAAGTATCCTTACGTGAAGGAGTATTTTTCGGATATACCGTGGGCTGATAACAGGATACAGGAAAGTGATGTTGTCATATGGGGAGGTGTGGAAAGCGAAGATGCAAACGAATCCCTCCTGAAAAGACTGGAAGCAAAAAAACTGACCTTCAGATACAGCGAACGTATCTATAAAGAAGGGCAGTGGAAATTTATATCCCCCAGGGGACAAAAAAAGAAAAGAGCCGAACACACAAGGTTTAAAGATTACCCCTATTATCTGCTCTGTGCAGGAGCTTATGTGGGCTCTGACTATAATCTTGTAGGAGCGTACCCCGGTAAAAAATTCGTATGGGGATATTTCCCGGAGTTCAGACACTACGATCCGGATGAACTGTTTGCAAAAAAAAGCAGACCGGGAGAGCCGGTAAGGATACTCTGGGCAGGAAGGATGATCGACTGGAAGCATCCCGAGATACCTATACAGGTAGCGGATAAGCTTCTTCACGGAGATAAACATTTTAATCCTAACCTTACATCCAATATCGCCAAAAACGGGGGCTTTAAGCTTACCATGGCCGGCGGCGGTTATATGGAAGAAGAACTAAGGAAGATGGTCTCGGAAAAAGGGCTTGAAGAAACAGTTGAATTTACGGGATTTCTTACTCCGGAGCAGATCCGTGAAAAGATGGAAGAAAGCGATATCTATCTTTTTACCAGTGACCGGAAAGAAGGCTGGGGAGCCGTCCTGAATGAGGCCATGAACAGCGGGTGCCTTGTTGTTGCAAATTATCAGATCGGTGCAGTGCCATATCTTCTTCAGCAGAATCTGAACGGAAAGATCTCGGGCGGGGTTCTCTGGCATCATGCAGGCATAGTTGGAGGTGCAATACTTGACCGCAGTGTGCGTACGGAACTGGGCAAAAATGCATACGAAACGATAGAAAAATACTGGAATGCGGATAATGCGGCAAGACGTTTTCTTGAAAATGCAAAAAGTCTTCTCGATACGGGGAAGGCAGTTTATTCTGAAAGAGAAGAGGTGACGGGAGCTCTTCAGCCTATGTGTAAAGATCCTGAGATCAGTCCCCGTCAGGGAGAGCGTTTTACACGAAGATACTGATGCCTATGATATAATATGAGCATGAGCGACGGCACTTTATATTCAATCCTTTATATTGAGATAAATCTGTTTTCCATTATCCTGGTAATGATAATCCAGCTTAAGACCTTCGGGCTGTCAAGGATGGTGGCACAGTGGAATTTTTCCATGTCCATTTTTTCGCTGATTGCCCTGTTTTTGTCCGATACAATGTGGGTCCTTACAGCCAGCAGATTCATTCCCTATTCGGATGCGGCTATCATCGCATATAAGGATATATACTTTTTTGCCGCATCGCTTATGTGCTATTTCTGGTTTGTCTACTTTGAGCATCTTCAGGATTCACCCCTTGTAGCCAGCAGGAGAAGGACGGTACTTTCTTCCGTTTTCGTGTGGATCCAGCTGCTGATAATACTCATCAATCATTTCACACCCATAACATACTATGTGAATGAAAAGGGAATGTACGAAAGAGGTCCGCTGTTTGTTTCCCTGTATGCTTTCTCATATGTATATGTAATGTTTACATTTGCAAGAGCTCTTCTGGGAGTATTCACGCCTTCAAAAAGGGATCATAGAAAAAAGCTTTTAAAGCTGGTGTTGTTTACTTTTTTTCCCGCGCTGGGAGGTCTGATACAGTATGTTGTTCCCAGGGTCCCGGCTCTCTGCACAACTCTTGCCATCGTGGTTTTGATGCTGTATCTTGACTGGACCACGGAACTGATCTCCGTGGATCCTCTGACAAAACTGAACAACAGGAAGCAGCTTCTTTTCCTCTATGAACAGTGGACAAAGAACAATGACGCTCATGAGACCATATATGTTGTGATGATAGATGCCAATAAGTTCAAAAGTATCAATGACACTTACGGACATATTGAGGGAGATGCGGCCCTTGTGCTCATAGCGGATTCGATGAGAAAAGGTGTTGCAGGATACAGGGACAAAGTAAATATCGCAAGATACGGCGGCGATGAATTTGTGATAATCGCCAAAGGCATCAGTGACGAAGATGTGGAAGAAATGAAAAAGAGCATAGCAGGCGAGCTTGCCGAGCTGAATAAAAAAGCGAAAGCTCCCTATACCGTAACTGTAAGCATGGGAGTTGCCAAAATAGACAGTTCCGAGGGCCTATCATTTTCAGATGCTGCGGAGATCGCCGATGAAGAACTGTATATGCAGAAAAGGACATTGAGATAAGAATATTAAGATAAGGATATTAAGATAAGGATTTGGAGGGTATATGAACTACAGTGAGATAATAAATACCAGGTTTTCCGAACCGGCTGCGATCCATCTGTTTAAAAACGATACCGTCGAAACCATTGATGTAAATGAGAGATATATCCGTGAGATGTGGATGAATATCCCCCTTGCGGATTTTCATAAAGACGAAATAATAAAAAGTCTGGATGATAATAATCAAGCTCTCTTTTTTGATGCGGTAAAAGAATGTGCACTATCCTGTGAAAACCAGGAGGCGGAGACCTGGAGGAATGTATCCTCTGACTGCTGCGGAGAAGGAAGGATCTGTATAAAGAGCCGTTTTATTTTTGTTGAAAAGACAGATGAAGGTTGCGTTATATACGAATCGGCGGTAAATATCACCAACGAAAAAACTGCAGGAAACGCTCTTGCGGATATCGAATACAGGTATAAGCAGGCAAGTGAGCAGATCAATATCTATAACTGGGAATATGACATACCCACAAAGGATATGCGTCCCTGTTACAGATGTATGAGAGACCTTGGAGTTCCCGCTCTTATTAAAAACTATCCCGAACCCGTAATAGACATGGGTATAATCCCTCCCGACTATGCTGAGATGTACAGGGATATGATGCGAAAGGTGGATGAGGGGATCCCTGAGATAGAAGCTGACATTCCGCTTACGGTGGGACGCATCCCCTTCCGTGTAAAATACACGACAGAATTCGATGAGAGCGGAAAGGCCGTCAAGTCATTTGCTTCAGCAACGATGATCTCCGAAAAAGAGCTCGGAACGATAAAGCTGGACAATCAGATCATCATGTCGCTTGCCGACCAGGTATCTGACCTGTTCCTTGCGGATTTTGTTAATGATTCCGTCAAAGTGATCAAGAAGGATGAATTCAGTAATGTCGATGAGAAGACGAAGGCACAGGATCTTATCGGTATCATTGTGTCGGATATACCGGATGCGGACGAGAGCCTGAAAAAATTAGCATCCGACATCACTCTTTTCAGAAGTGATATGTTTGCGGATGATTCTTACAGGGAATATGTCTATAAAAATGAAGACAGCGGCAAGTGGCTCAGAGTAACATTCCGAGAGATGGAAAGAGCGGCAAATAAGACGGACCGCATCCTTATAACGGTATCCGTGGTTGATAATCTCCGTGCACAGAAACTGGATGACGAGCGCATGATCGCGGAGCAGAAAAAAGAGCTGGAAGACAGACAGAAAATGCTTCTGGAAGCGATCGATGAAGCAAACCGTGCGAATAACGCGAAAACCGTATTCTTCTCGAATATGTCCCATGATATCAGGACTCCCATAAGTGCCATCAACGGATTCTCAAGACTTGCACAGGAGGAGATCGATGACAGAGAGCACCTTACCGATTATCTCGGAAGGATCATCGCAGCGGGCGATCATCTTCTCAGTCTCATCAATGATATCCTGGACATGAGCAGGATAGAGAGCGGGAAGATGGAACTTTCCGAAGTTCCCCTGAAGGTTAAGGATCAGCTTCTTGAATGCGCCGATATGGTACGCATCAAGATGGATGAGAACAAGATCGATTTTATCGTGAATGTGGACAAAGCAGGTGACGATAATGTCCTTTGTGACGGACTACATCTCAACCAGGTCATACTGAATCTTTTATCCAACGCATACAAATTCACCCCCGAAGGCGGAAAAGTATTCCTTGAAGGAAAGCTTCTGGAAAAAGGTGAAAAATTAACCTATGAGATCCGCGTAAGGGATACCGGAATCGGAATGAGTGAAGAATTCTGCAACAGGATCTGGGATGCCTACAGCAGAGAAAAGACTGATTACGTCCAGAAGACGCAGGGAACCGGACTTGGCATGATGATCGTTCGCAACATCGTGAACATGATGCAGGGTACCATCGAGCTGAAATCAAAGCTTGGTGAGGGAAGCGAGTTCATCATAACGCTTCCGCTCAAAAAATCGGATACAGAGGCTGCGGCAGTACAGGAAAAGGCTTCCGATGAAGCTCTTACCAGGGATTATAAGGGCGTGACCGTTCTTGTGGTTGACGATACTCTGGTAAACCTGAAACTTGCGGAGAGAATACTCGAAAAGTACGGATTTACGGTTCTTACATCGGACAGCGGCGTAGGAGCTGTAGAGATGATCGAAAGATCAAAGCCCGGGGATATCGATGTTGTTCTGATGGATGTTATGATGCCCATCATGAACGGACTTGATGCGACCCGGAAGATCAGATCATTCGATGATCCGGAACTTGCGGCCATCCCTATAATCGCAATGACCGCGAACGCTTTTGCATCGGATGTCGAGCAGGCGATGGATGCGGGAATGAATGCACATATTTCCAAGCCCTTCCTTAAGGAAGACCTTATAAGGGCGATATATACATATCTGAAGAAATAATATCCGGAAGTACAGGAGGATCAACATGCCTGATATAAATGAAGTAAAAAAAGAGATAATGGTCATCAGCTCCAATGAAAGCTTTCTGGCCAAGAGTCTTGTGTCCAAGATGGAAGCTGACGGAATCAATGCAGTATTGTCCCGCGGCGAAGTGACGGATATCGGCTCACACAGAGAACAGACCGAACTTTTTGTACTGTTCATGGGAGAGGATGAGGATGACCAGACGGAAATGCTCGTATATCTCAAGGATCTTGTCAATGACCTTGACAGAAAGGTCATTCTTATCGGTGAGCAGGAACAGAGAGATATCGTTTCAAAGATACTGACAGAGGATCATATCCATGAATGGTTTAAGAGACCTCTTGTCATGGATGATCTGATAAAATGCATAAGAAAATACCTTGAGGAAAATACGGGAGAAAAAAGAAAGAAGACCATACTTATCGTAGATGACGATATAACCTACATGAGAACCGTATATGAATGGCTCAAGGACGAGTATCATGTGGGAATGGCAACAAACGGTGTCCAGGCAATTTCTTATCTTACAAGAAACAAGGCAGACCTGGTTCTTCTTGATTATGAGATGCCCATAGCAAACGGC
>ONTX01000360.1 GCA_900320825.1 uncultured Lachnospiraceae bacterium
CCTGTCCAGTCCACTTCAATCAGACAGCCAGGCTGATGAATGATGAGTGATGCGTATGGCTGTTTCCGGATAAACTCGTTCAGCTTTACTTTGAACTGCATCAGCTGGTAGGGGATCGTATTTTTCAGATAACAGCTGTCCCGGTATTCTTCCCAGAGAAGCTGACGGGTTACTCCTTTTTTCATCAACTCTTTTGAAAAGTATTCGTAATCCGGCTCCTCATAAATGCTTTCACGTTTCTTTTCGACAGGGTCTTTTCCCTTTCCGAAAAGATAATCCAGTTCCTGCTCACTCATCTCCTTCAGCTGCTCTGAATTAAGCTGGTTTCCTGTGATTACGTCTTTGACATGCTTAATGCGGTCTTTTCCAATATTCAGCTGCGCGCAGATCCTCTCATAACTTTGAGACCGCTCAAGCAAGGACGCGATCTGAATGTTCTTCTGATTCCTGCTTTCTGACGGTTTCTTTCTTTTTGGCATTTCATCACCTCACAGACTGATTAAACAATGTCTGTTCAGGCGGGTTCAATATGTCCCGCAAAACTGAGAAACTGCCTGTCTCACTGATAATGTGAATTCTCAGAATTCGTTGTTTTGAGAATTATGGATACAATATCAGTGAGAAGAGGTATACCGCTTATGATCTATGTTCTCTACAGCGCACCTTACGATCTTCCTGCCGCATTCGCAGGGCCGGATTATTATGCCGCATTACAAAGAGATCCCGATGCCTGCCGTATTTTTGAAAACACAGTGACCAGGACATTACGGTGCACACAAAAAATGAGCCGGTCAGACTGACAGGCTCCGGCAGCGGGCATTACGGTCTCATTGTGGCGCTTTCTGAGATTCTCCCGGAAAACAGTACACTTATAATTCCTGATGTGACCAGTCTGTCAGATGAATCAAACGCCGCAGTTTCACTTGCCCAAAGATTTCTTGACAGGCATATAAGTCTTGAATTCCAGAACTCGCCATGGCTGAACACAAAAAAATGGATATCCTTTTCAAGACTAATCCATATGAAGCCAGAGCTTCCTTCAGCTCACTGCTGACAAAAACAATCGAATGGAAGACAAGCCCGGCTGTCCTGCCGCAGCTTGCGGATATTGATATGTTACAGGCATCTTCAGATGTTAAAAAAAACCGCATTTGAGATACTGAACTCGTTTTACATGTACGGCAAAGAGAATATTACACGCAGAGACTGTATTGAGTGCCTGCGATTATATACCGGTATTTCCAAAGCCACAGCGTACCGATATTACAAAGAGTTTCACACGCAATAGCGGCCGCCTGGAGCGGCCTGATTCTCAGGTTCATACTTTTTTCAGGTCTTGTGATGGGACAGACCTCAGCACTCCGCTGAGGCGTACTTTTTCATTCCGCTGAAGCGGTATTTTGAACCCGCCTTACGCATTCATACAATGCCTTTCTAAATATCAAGAAGAATATAATCTCCATAACACAATTAAAACATTTTCTTATCAAATGTTATACCGAAAGTATTCTATCATATGCATGTATATTGTCATGAGAAATTTCAATTATTTGGCGGATAGAATTGTTACTATTCACAGTCAGTTATAGTAGCTAAGCAAGAAAAATGTTAATTTTTTAATTAAGAAGATTGTAGAGATTACTGGCGGAGTTGTTTTTCTTATCCTGCCGTTGGGCAGCTCCTCATATTCATATAGACCTGTATCAACAACCTTATCAGCTGTAATCACTTTGAATGTCTTTTATTCTTCAGAAGATATGTGGAATACTGAAGTATTCCCATCTACTTCCTGCAAACCTCCGCACAGGAGAGACGTATATACACCAGCAACCACATGCCTTTCAGGCATATATACTTCATCCGCTTTAAATGTTGAATTCAAATATACAGTTGCCGTTACTCTTGATTTGCTTTTCTCCTTCTTCTCATCTTCCATATGCCCTGCTCAGAAAACCAACCATCCATTTCCTTCATTGTCATCTTTAGGGTCTTTTTAACATCTGTCCCGGGAAGATCCAGAGCTTCTGCCGCAAACATCAAAGTATCGGGAATCTGATAGAAATTCCGGCAGAGCGCCTGAATATATTCATAGCCGAAGGAAGGATCCTGAATATATCCTCCCGCGGTTGTGATATAGACAAGCTTCTTTGCCTGACACATCCCGAAAGGCATTCCTTTTTCATCATAGTCAAACGTGACGCCGACCGCATTGACTCTCTCAATGTAATCCTTGAGCTGAGCCGGGAAGGAAAGATCCCAGTACGGTGCCGCAACGACAATCATATCCGCTTTGGAAAACTGAACTGCATACTGCAGGACAGGATGCGTGAAATCTTTTTCCGCCAGTGCTTTGTCACGGATCATCAATGTCTCTCTGTCGAGACCGGTTATTCCTTCATCAAGCGGACGGATAACCGATATTTCGTCATTTATATGTTTCAGGAAGTACTCCGCAAGACGCTTTGTACGTGATTCTTCTCTCACACATGTATCGATAAACAGAACTGTCATAATACTCCTCATTCAGATAAATAAAGGAAGACCGGCACAGCAGTCATCTGACTCTGTCTGGTCTCCCATTTCATTCTGTTGTTTCAGGAAATCCTGTAATTCTTACCACGGATTGTTCGGATCCGGATCCGTAGGATCCCACTTACTGCGGGAATCATTCGGATTGAGATACTGTGAGCTCGGTTTGCCGAGAGGACCTACCGTACTGCTGTAATAAATATAGACCGGCGTACCGATATTACAGTTGTCATAGATCCACTTCGCATCTCTGACCGTCAGACGGATACATCCGTGTGAAGCATTCGTTCCGAGTTTGTTGTATTCTGTTGCGTTCAGGTCATTTACATTCGGGCTCATGTATACCGATGAATGCATCAGAACATCCCAGGTGATTCTGCTGGAGTACTGTCCCCAGACACCATCCATCAGAGCAGCCCATCTGTACTGGGCGGTAATCTCATGCCAGCCCTGAGGGGACTTCATGGAATCAACACCTGTCGCGCAGATGAATGCATCATACGGGATTGAATACTCACCGTTCTTATCCATTGCCCAAACACTCAGAACGTTTGTCTGGCAGTTGATCTTCAGCAGGAACGGATGATTTCTGCTGTAGAGCCA
>ONTX01000276.1 GCA_900320825.1 uncultured Lachnospiraceae bacterium
CCTGTTCCGAGTCCCGATCCTCTTCTGCTGACTCCGGCTCCGCCACCGGTCACATGTTTTTCTCTTCCTCTTGGTCCTGGCATTTTACTGATTCCTTTCACAAAAACAATTATATGTCTTCAATATCTTCAAATACGGTTTCATTTATAACCGAATTAAAAACTTCCTCACCCGTGCGTTCAATCACTTCCTCAAAACCGGTCAGTGCCGCAAAGGACGCAAACTGTGCTGCCCTGGCAGAGCGTTCCATCCTGGGATGTCTGTCCGGGTCCGGTTCATGCAGGGGATGTTCCATTATATCGCTGTAATCATCTTTCATATTATACATCATTCTATGCCTTATGGCCGCCAACCTGTCCGTTTCTCTCTGCGGTCATGGCTCCCTCCTCCAGATTCATACCCTTAAGTATGGCATTTTTCCCGTATCTTTCCTGTATGGAAATAACGGCTTCCTGAAGTTTTTTGTCTTTCTTTTCGTCCGCTTCGTTTTTTTTGCGTTCCTTTTCCTCGGATTCAAAATCCGTAAAAAGATCAAGCTGGACATACTCTGTCTTACTCTTGTTGAGTTTTTCGCCTTCTTCTTCCGGCAGGGTATGATTTGCGGTTATATTGACTCTTCTGATAAGAAGATCCATATCAATTATATCCGAATACAGTTCCTCTGCCGCAGCCATCAGCGTTCTGGTGGAAGATGAATAATGCCCCAGGTTGATGCTGCCTCCTGCGGGTGCCGGGACAAGGCGTCCGTACCAGTCCTTGACAACCTCCCCTTCGTATTCTTTCATCCTCTCGGTATCGGACAGATTATCGATATCGTACCCCACATAGAGAACAAGTTGGTCCGTCACAAGGCCTTTTTTTACAAGATCTATTGAAAGAAGTTCCGTCATCTCCTTAACGATCAAAAGTCCCTTTTCTGCGGTATAGGGGCATTTCAGGACCTGCCCCGAAGAAAGGGATGTGCTCCTTGGTATATAGGATTTTATATCGGATATCTCACAGGGCTCATATCCCCATGCGTGATCTATAAGAAGTTCTGCATTTATCCCAAACAGTTTATACAGAAGATCTTCGCTGTAGTGGTTTCCCTTAGTTCCCACAGAACATCTGGCAACATCGCCCAGGGTATACATTCCGTTTTTCTCAAGCTTTCGCGCCGTGCCTGCCCCTATCCTCCAAAAATCAGTAAGAGGCCTGTGACCCCAGAGTTTTTCCCTGAAGGATCTTTCATCAAGTTCCGCGATTCGCACCCCGTCGCTATCAGCCTTCATATGTTTGGCAACGATGTCCATGGCTATCTTGCACAAAAACAGATTCGTACCGATACCCGCTGTGGCGGTAATGCCGGTTTCCGCAAGGACTTCACGTACCATTTTAAGTGCAAGTTCATGGGCGGACATTTTATACGTCTTAAGATAATGAGTGACATCCATAAATACTTCGTCAATGGAATAGACATGCATATCCTCAGGAGCAACATACCTGAGGTAGACGCTTACAATTTTGGAACTGTATTCCATGTAATAACGCATCCTGGGAGGTGCGACCACATAATCCAGTTCAAGGGAAGGGTTGCTTCTGATCTCGGAATCAATATATGACTTTCCGGAAAAATCTCCCTTTATGGAGCGTTTTCTTGCCGTATTTATCTCCCTTACTCTCTGAACCACCTCAAAGAGCCTGGCTCTTCCTGAGATACCGTAAGATTTTAGCGAAGGAGATACTGCAAGGCAGATGGTCTTTTCGGTTCTGGTGGGATCTGCAACAACCAGGTTTGCACCCAGGGGATCGAGACCTCTTTCCACACATTCCACCGAAGCATAGAAGGATTTTAAGTCAATAGCAATAAAGGTCCTTCTGTCAGGACCTTCATCGGAAAAAATCATCATATTATTTTTGTTTTCTGTCGCACTTGTCATATTATGCGAAAGTTCACACTACTATCTTTATCCTTTTTTCTTTACAGTACTTAGCTGATTTCGATTCTCCCGTGCTCTTTACAAATCCGTCAGACCCCACGGTAACGACTGTACGTGAAAAATCACTGTTCATGCTGTGAATGGTTTCGATTATATCGACAGAGCCGTCTTCATTTATCCTGTATTCGTGCATGGTATCTTCTTCCCAGAGGTCTATGTGGACTTCTCCGAGAAACTCATCTATCTTTACTTCACTTTTTCCTTTGAAGGGATCTGACATCTTTTTTCCTTTCAGTGAATCTCAAAAGGGTTATCCCGTCCCTCTTCCATATCAAGGATTCCCTCAACGCAGTGATGAACCATCTCACGGACCGCAACATCGGTATAAAATGCCATATGCGAGGTCAGAAGAACATTGGGGAATGATTTAAGGATAGCCATGTCGTGATTGTCCAGCACATCCTCTTTTCTGTCCAGATAGTAAAGCCCCGCTTCGTGCTCTATGGTATCAAGTCCGGCAAATGAAATCTTTCCGCTTTCAATCCCCTCTATCATAGCAGCGGTATCTATCAGCATTCCCCTTGCGCAATTGATGATCATAACGCCGTTTTTCATCATCCCGATCTGCTCGCGGCCGATCATATGATAGTTTTCCTCAAGTCCCGGAACATGAAGCGAAATTATGTCACAGTTTTTATATATGGTATCAAGGTCCGTATATTCGGCATATTTTGATGCCGCATCATTTTTTCTCACATCATAGCAGAGCATCCTGCACCCGAAACCTGACAGGTGTTCGATGACCTTTGTTCCGATCCTTCCGGTTCCGATAACCCCCACCGTACAGTCCTGGATATGCCTTCCCAATTTGCCTTTAAGAGAATAATCCTGAATATCTCCTCTTTTTATGATGGGCATGATCCTGCGAAGTCCCATGAGCATCATCATTATCGTATAGTCGGCAACCCCTGTGGGATCATAGGAGATAGATGCTGTCCTGATACCTATCTTATGGGCATATGCATTGTCTATATGATCATATCCGATGGTCCTTGTGGATATATAACGGATACCGAGCTCTTTAAATCTGTCGAGAAGAGCCGGATCCATGGTGTTTGTCAGAATACTGAGGGCATCATATCCCTTTGCAAGTTCTGCGTTTTCGAGGGAGGGGTACTCGCAGGTAAATCCGTATTCGATCCCTTTCTCCTTACAGATCTCTTCAAAATATCCCTGCTCGTCATAGGGCCTTAAGGAATAGGCAAATATCTTCATGATCATAATCTCCTTCAAAGCAGATTATAACATAATATCAATTCACAGTTTCCATAAAATACAGCCTGGAAGCAAAGTCAGGGAAGTGGCGTACTTCTGAATTAAAGCCCGTTCCCGCAAAAGCCTGTTTTAAATGCACTCCCGCATTCATGAGCATATCTCCGGATGCTGTAATGTCCTCGGTTTCCCCATCCATCTTCACAAATTTTGCGATGACATCAATGAGAATGCCGTCCTGCTTTACATGAACCGGGGATACCGTATTGACCAGATCTCCGAACTCCCTGACATCTATTTTGAGTGCACGATTATAAAAATGATACAAAGCATCACCCTTAAGACCTCTTGCATGATAGGTATGGAACCTAAAATTGGGAACCACCAGATCCTGCATCAGCAAACCTACTGCAGCCGATCCGTCTTCGGATACCGCGGTCCATTCTGTGATATTTCCGGGGACGCTCTCGTTTCCGGATATTCCGTTAACGGGAAGGGAAGTGACGCATCTTCCTCTGTAAATACTTCCGAACTGGAAAACTTTTCTCCATTTTTTGTAAAGTTCTATCTGTGCCTTTATGGATGCAAGGTCTTCTTTTTTGGCATCACAGAGATTAAGTTCGTAACCGAACACACCGAAAGATGCCACATTAAACCTCGTCTCAAGGGACGATTCACGAAGGGTCTGATGATTGGGACTTGCAGAGACATGAGCGGAATAGACGGACTGGGGATAACCGTAACTGTATCCTGTCTGAATAACGGATCTGCAGAAGGGATCGGTGTCATCACTTGCCCAGATCTGAGGAAAATAACTTAGTATTCCAAGGTCGAATCTGTTGCCTCCGGAAGCACAGCCCTCAAACAGTATATCCGGAAATTTTTCCGTGAGAGCATTCATGATACTGTAAAGGCCGCAGATATATCTGTGGAAGACCTCACCCTGACGGTCCCGGGGCAGGAATTTGGAATACACATCCGTAAAACTCCTGTTCATATCCCATTTGACATAGGATATATCCGCAGATGAAAACACCTCACTCATCTTATCAACCAAAAATGCACACACTTCGGGATTGGTCAGATCCAGGATCCTCTGATTCCTTCCCTCGCTGTGATCACGTCCCGGGATATCTATGACCCATTCGGGATGCTGCCTGTAAAGATCTGAATTAACGGAAACCATCTCCGGCTCCACCCAGATGCCGAAATCCATTCCGAGAGCCTTCACTTTATCCGCAAGTCCCTTAAGTCCTCCGGGGAGTTTTTTCGTATTAACATCCCAGTCCCCAAGACCCGATGTGTCATCATTTCTTTCGCCGAACCATCCGTCATCCATGACGAAAAGTTCTATTCCCACATCTCGCCCTGCTTTTGCAAGTTTTAAAAGCTTATGCTCGTTTATGTCAAAATACGAGGCTTCCCAGCTGTTAAGAAGGACTGGGCGTTCCTTTTTCTTCCACGCACCTCTTACCACATGCTCCCTGACAAAAGAGTGCATGTGCCTGCTCATCTCATTAAAGCCTTCGCCTGAAAAAGTCATTACGGCTTCCGGCGCATCAAAGGTCTCCCCGGGGTTTATCACAAATTCAAATCCCTCCGGATTGACGCCGGCTAAAAACCTGGTCTTTCCAAAGGGACTTACCTCCGCAGATTCCATATGGTTTCCGCTGTAGATCAGATTGAATCCGTAGACATCTCCCGAATCCTCGGTTGTATGAGAAGGATGAAACATCACAAAGGGATTGGCCCTGTGGGAAGATTCACCGCTAGAGGAAGAATTAACGAATTTCCCCCGGGAAAGAAATACTCCGGATTTTTGCATCTCTCTTGCCCAGGCCCCGCCAAAGGTCGTCATGACATATCCCGGCATATCGAGATCTATCTGGTTGCTCATCAGCCTTTTCAATATGACAGATCCGTCAGATGTGTTTTTTAATACAGGCATTTTACAGATGCAGTCGCAGTCCTCATAAACATAATAGTGAAGTTCAAGGGTTATGCGGCTTGTTTTTTCAACAAGAGTAATGCAGAGGTGTTCACATTTCCCACTTTCCGAATACGAAACGGGAAGAGACTCCGAAGAAGGCTCTCTGTCGTCAATCTCATATTTATCAAAGACAAGATCACAGGTCGAAGAACCGTCGGAAAACTTTACATCAATAAAGGGATCCCTGAGATCACCCTTTCCCCGGGAACTCACCTCAAGTCTGACATCCTCAAGAGAATACTCCGGGTGGTCCTTATCATATATGCAGGTATTTCCCGGCGCAAAAGCATGCTTTTCAATAAGTGCATCAAGCGCACCCTCTCCATCCGGGATCATAATATGTTTTCCGTAATACAGGTGTTCTATCTGGCCTGTGGGAAGCACCCTGAAGGCGTATGTTGTTTTCGGAGTGTCAAGCACCCATGCATCGTCATATATATGGCGGATCATTTTTTACCCCTTGAGTTTCATTGCGATATCCACGACTTTATATGCACCGTCATAGATCTCAGTTTTCTGATTCATCAAAATGCTCTCACACATTTCATCAAGAAGATCTGTTTCAAGAAACATATCGATCATCTGAAGGGTGTGAGGAATATCCCTGCACTCGAGCGTTCCGTCTCCGATCTCAGCAGAGTGTATCGCACCCCACATCTCATGTTTTCCCACACGTCTGATGAAAAGTTTCGGCACGGGATAGAAAGCAAGTTCCGAAGGCTTTGTGACAAGGACATCACTTGCTCTCATAAGGAGATTTGTGCAGTACACCGCTTCAAAAATATTTTTGTGCCAAAATCCGTGGATCCCGGTTATCTCTCTTTCGGGATCAAGTGCAGAAGATGCGAACTCTTCCGTTCCCTTCCAGTCATCCATATGCTCGGTGGACAAAGACTTCATTTCAGGGATCTCTTCAAGAAGTTCATCCCACACATTTTTATAATCACCCACATTCACAAAAAGTGCAGCCTTGCCTGATTTTATCTGAGGAATAAGATATTTGATCATGGCAGCGAAGATCTCTTTCTGTGCGCCGGCTCCGCCTATGGTCAGAAGAAATCTCATTGCCTTTCCGTGTTTCTTTCTGTTTATACGGGCTTTGCAGTCATTTTCAATTCCGTATACTATCTCATGATCGATATAATGTCCCGTATAAGCAAGGGCGTCATCCGGCATGGGCTTACATACCTTGTCTTTTGCCATACCGTTTAAAATGCGGTAACCCATATATGCATTTTTACACTGGATCGTATGAACCGCACCTTCGGCAAAATGAAGGGCCATGGGCCAGTTGTCGGGAATTGCGTTTACAACATATTTCATCCCAGCATGAAGAGCTGCCTGGGCTGGCCATACGTGAGTTCCCACAACAGGGATGTCTTTGGGAACATTTTTGTAAACAGGTGCCATAAGTTCCGCATTCTTCTGGTCCGCTGCATTATAAGAGAGTGCCCTGAAGCCCTCATAGTTTACAGGCTCCCATACAAGCTTATTGAATATGGGATTTTTAGAAAGTCTGGACCCAAGGGAATACAGGTCATTCTGGGCACCGATAACTTTGGTACAGGTGGTTTCACCGTATGAATTAAGATCCATCCAATAGGGAACGTAACCCATGTAATGCGCTGCAGATGCAATGGCCATTGAAATACGGTAATGGCCGAATCCCATTCTGATATTTCCGACGATGATGCCGTTTTTCGTATCCCATTCAAGTGCGGGAAGATTGTCTTCCTTCACATAATGGGCATTCCTGCTAAGGTCTCCCACAAGGACATTATTTACGCCAAGGCTGTCGCCTATATATTTATTCTTTTCAATCTTGACGGGATAATCCGCACCTGAATCATCACCGAATTTCTTCGCATACTTTTTCTTGCTCTTAACGGCTTTTTTATAATCCTTTGAACTGATCTCGTTTCCGAAGATCACTTTTGATCTGTCTTCCATATCATTCTCCAATCTTTTTTCTGCCTTCTTCCAGTTTCTCTGATATCTCGGAAATCTTTGCATCAGTCAG
>ONTX01000447.1 GCA_900320825.1 uncultured Lachnospiraceae bacterium
CCTTAAGACTTCAGATCTTTACAGCACTCTTGATGTTAAGAGCACGGCCGAAAGGATCGTCAAGCACGTTAAGGATTTCGGCTATGATTATGTGAAATTCCTTCCGTTTACCGAAACATTAAGTGATGATCCGTCATGTGATGCTACGGCATTCTTTTATGCAATATCAAACCGTCTTTTTGAGCATGAGGATCTTAAAGAACTGGTCAACACATTACATATGAACGGAATAGGAGTACTTTTCGATTTCGGATGCACCTGCTTTTCACCTGCAATAGATTCCCTTAACTGTTTTGATGGCACCTGTCTTTATGAGCATCTTGATTCTAGACAGTCTTATCATCCGGGCAAGGCTGCTCTTAACTTTAATTATTCAAGACCAGAGGTCACATCATTCCTTATCTCAAATGCTCTTTATTATATAGAACAGTATCATTTTGACGGCCTGTATATCAACGGTACTTCTTCTATGCTTTATCTTGATTATCATAAAAACGAAGGTGAGTGGGTACCGAATCTTTATGGCGGAAATGAAAATCTGGATGGGATAGAATTCCTGAAGCATATGAATTCCGTTCTTAAAAAGAAGCACAGGGATATCATTCTCATAGCCGAAGAAGATGCTGCGTTCAGAGGCGTTACAACACCGGTTTCGGAAGATGGACTCGGTTTTGATCTTAAGTTAAACAACGGGTTCTCTGATGATTATCTGTCTTACATTTCATATGATCCTTATTTCAGGGCTCATCATCACAATGAGCTTACTTTCAGTATGGTTTATCAGTATTCGGAGAACTTTATCTGCGGATTCCCTCATGATTATTCCGTGCCCGGGACTGGAGCCTTTATTGACAATATGCCGGGAGAGGATGATGAAAGACTGGCTAATCTGAGACTGAGTTATGCATATCTTTATATGCATCCGGGCAAAAAAATGCTGATGATGGGACCGGATTTCGGATCGGAATATGTTCTTGGAAACAATTACAGACTTGATTTCGGACTTCTTAGAAAGAATGCTCATAAAGGTTTAAGAGCACTTATCAGAGAACTGAATAAGCTGTATTCTTCAAATAAAGCTTTATATGAACTGGATGAAAGCTCAGACGGATTTGAATGGATCAACTGCATCAGCTCAAATGAATGCACACTGAGTTTTTTAAGAAAAGGTTCTAACGATAAAGATACACTTCTGGTGGTCTGTAATTTTGCCGGAGTGATAAGGCAGATCAGTGTCGGAACATCATTGCCCGGCAAGTATAAGGAACTCATCAATACCGATGACAAGGTCTTCGGTGGAAGTAATATCACTAATACCCGTACCAAAGTGGTTTCCGAAAAAGAAGCGGATGGAAGACCTTATTCCATTGAGGTCAAGCTGGCTCCCTTATCTGCGGCTATCTTTAAATATGTTCCTTTCACGGAGCAGGAGAAGTATAAGATAGAAAAGAAAAAAGAGGCTCTGATAGCAGATTCCAATGCTGCAAAATATAAAGAAGAAGCAAGAATAGCCCAGCTTGAATATGATGAAGCCAAAGCGATCATGGAAGAAGCGCTTGAACGCATGAATGATGCGGAAAAACGTGTAAAAAAAGCGCTTGATAACGAGAAAAAAGAACTTTCAAAAGCAAAAAAAGCTCTTGAAGAGGCAAAGTAATACTGTTATTTTTGATCTTTATCTGATATAATACAGTTCGATGCTTCCGTAGCGCAGTGGTAGCGCAACTGATTCGTAATCAGTAGGTCATGGGTTCAAGTCCCATCGGGAGCTTTTTACATGGATTTTTGACCCGGGATATGTTGTCTTGGGTCTTTTTTTATGATATATTTTATACATTGCAATTAAAATGAGATTTAATTTTGGGAGAACAATCATGGCTCAGCTCTGGGGAGGCAGATTTACCAAAGAAACCGAAAAAAAAGTATATGACTTTAATGCTTCTATCAGGTTTGACAAGGTGCTGATAGATGAGGATATTGAAGGTTCCATAGCTCATGTGGTTATGCTTGAAAAGCAGGGAATTCTGACTCTGGATGAAAAGGATTCCATTGTCAAAGGCCTTACTAAGATCAGAAATGATGTGGAGTCGGGTGAACTTGAAATAACTGATGAGTTTGAGGATATTCACAGTTTTGTTGAAGCAAAGCTTATTAGTCTGATTGGCGATGCAGGCAAAAAGATGCATACAGGACGATCA
>ONTX01000067.1 GCA_900320825.1 uncultured Lachnospiraceae bacterium
ACCGTATCCATTACCGCGATCGAATCCGACAGGTTATGTACCACACAGTTATGATAATCACCGTTTGCGGTCAGATCACCTATCTTTTCTTCCAAAGCTTTTGGATCTCCTTTATGGAACACACCAAAGGTGTAACTTAAGGTACTGCTGTCTATATTCTCGGCTGCTTTTTTAAAGTACATTGAAGCAGGCACATACACATCCACTGTTTTCTTGGGCACAAGGTTGCATACGTAATTGTCCTCCTTATAGGATACGATGCCGCCTATCTCAACTGCCGGCGGATTGCCTGTAGGATCATCATAAAAGGCCCTGCGTCCGATAACCGCGTCAGTGAAAACACTCTTACTGTTCTCGGTGTGTAAGAAGCTGTCAAGGATCACTCCCTTTAACTCATTTCCGTAATATCCCGACCTGTCAATGCCGTTTTCTTCAAGAAGCGCGTCAAAATCAACATCTTCCACGGTAATGACCATTATCCCGTCTGTTTTATCCGGCAGGCTCTTATATCCATCGGTAAGACATTCGGATTCTAATATATTCTCGTTTACAGGTACAAAACCGGGATCATCATCCTGGGGTCTTATAAGATATCTGACATAATCTCCCGCAACAACCCTGTCCACTTCCGGAAGCGATTCCAGTTCACCCTTAAGCCTGTCCTTTTCATCAGGTGCACAGGATACATACATATCAAAGGGCAGATCTATTTCATACTCGTTGATCTTTACAAAAGTCTTGTTAAAAAAGTCGATTGTCAGGAACATGATAACGGATATAGCCAACGAGATCACAATGACTGTTCCCTTTACTCCGTTTCTCTTAATATTCTTGCAGGCAAGCACACCTTCATAACCGAACAGTCTTTTTATAAAGGGATTTGTCTTAAGCTTTCCTGCCCTTACCCTTACTATGTTTGTCTGGCGCATAGCATCAACAGGCATAACGTTTGATGCCTTGATCGCGGGAATCAATGCCGAGATAAAGATCGTGATCGCAGAAAGTATGACTATCGCAAGAATAACAAGCGGCGAAACCACTATGGGAATACCTCCCCGCATTCCTTCCGCCCCGACTATGACCTCAGTTTCAAGGAGCCTGCTGCCAAGAACATTAAGAGTAACCATAGCTCCAAGTGTACCTGCAAGTATACCGAGCGGGATTCCGATGATCCCAAGCACCAGACCCTCATAATATATAGAAGCCCTCTTCTGGGCCTTTGTTGCACCCACACTTGCAAGCATGCCAAGATATCTGATCTTCTCGGCAAGAGACATTCCAAATGCGTTATAGATAAGCACAACAGATGTGATAACCACTATGATCAGGGCAATCCCCGTCATCATAAAAAACTGGATATAGGCTTCGCCCATTCCCTTTATGGCAAAAACGCTTATCATAAACTCTGAATTAATATCATCGATATGAAGGTTATGGTCTTTCTCTATCTGCCTTAACTGAAGCACAGAAGTATAGTCAGGCTTCTTAAGTGTAACGCGGCAGTGAAGATAGGGGATACCCTTATCATCCATGCCTACCTTCGTACCGGCTTCCATCCCGCGAAGGATATCATAGCCTTTGGTTGGTCTGTTTTCATGAAGGATAGCCGTGATGGTACAGGTATCCGTACTCAGTGTCTCAAATCTTTCTTCCGACCTGTAACTCCCGGCATAGTATATCCTGTTACCGTCCGGTTCTATTTCATACCTGTTTCCCTGCTCGAAAGTGATCTTGTCACCTATCTCAAGGTCAAGACCGTTATCCTCAAGAAACGCCTCTTCAACCGCAACTTCATCCGAAGTTTCGGGAAGTCTTCCTTCATGATCACCCACAACTAGCTGACTGAAAAGATCGGCATCTGCGTGCATCACATTACCGGTCCTGAAACGGTCTTCCTTATCGCTTGACACCCTGATCCCGGTTATTGTCGGATCCGTTGATATAGCGCCTGCGATCCGGATTCTTTCGTCATTTTTAAGCGTTTCAACATCATTCCAGCCAACCCCTGAGAAATCAGCGTGAACATCTCCGTCCGTCATACGGTTGACCGTGCCAAAAAACTTAAAAAAAGAAAATACTCCCACGAGGATAGCCGTAATAAGTGCTGTAGATGCAGCGATACCAAGGATCGTAACCACTGTACGTTTCTTATTTTCCAAAAGATGCTTTTCGGTGAGTTTTAAAATAATGTTCATTAAACACTCACCTCCGCATCTATATCAAATGAGACCGGCCTGTCCATTGTATCTCTTGTATCCCTTGTGATCTGACCGTCTTCTATGGTTATGACCCTGTCGGCGCTTAGGGCAATCCTCTCATCATGGGTTATTATGATGACTGTCTGATTGTATTCTTTATTGAATTTTCTGAGGAGTGCGATTATCTCTTTACTGTTTTTTGAATCAAGGTTTCCGGTCGGTTCATCCGCCAAAAGAAGTGACGGATGGTTCATAAGTGCCCTTCCGATGGATACCCTCTGCTGTTGCCCGCCCGAAAGCTGATTGGGAAGATGCTTTAAGCGATCCGATAATCCAAGCTTCTCAACAAGTTCCAAAAGAAGCTTCCCGTCAGGCTTCTTTTTGTCCAATAAGATCGGCAGCGTCATATTCTCTTCCACGTTAAGAATGGGAATAAGATTGTAGAATTGATATATAAGTCCTATATGCCTTCTTCTGAATATGGCGAGCTTTGTTTCATCAAGTCCGCTTATATCCGTTCCCGAAATGTTTACCGTTCCCGAAGTGGGAACATCAACTCCTCCCAGTATATGCATAAGTGTTGACTTTCCGGATCCCGAAGGACCCACGATCGCAACAAATTCGCCCTGGTCAATGTCGAATGAAACATTCCTTAAGGCATGAACCTCGGTCTCACCCTTTCCGTAGACCTTACATAAATTTCTGATCTCAAGTATCTTCATAACTTTACTTCCTTTCTCATCTAAATACTCTAAATATCATTTTCTATGAGAAAAGGATATATGACCGGCATTACAATCCGGTGACTCTTTTATTACATTATTGTCATATTATCGTTTTATAGAGTTTTATTTCAAAGGTGCTTCCAATGCCTTCTTCACTCTCTACACTTATTTCCCCATGCTGACTCTCGATTATTGTCTTTGCAAGGGCAAGTCCTATTCCGACACTGTCCTTTCCTGCATTCTTACCCTTGTAAAAGCGTTCAAAAACATGTGGGATATCCTCTGCTGCAATCCCACACCCCGTATCATTTATCTGTATCTTGGAGAAAATGCTCGTATCGGTCAGGGATATCTTAAGACTTCCTCCTGCGTTCATGTGCTCAATGCAGTTTTTCACAATATTCTGTATGGCTTCAATGGTCCAGTTTTTATCGCACATTACAAAAGTATCGGGGATTTTTCTCTTTAATGAAATGCCCTTTATATCCAGCTGTATCTCAAAGGGTTTCATTACTTCCTTAAAAAGCTCATCCGCAGGTACATCCTCTTTGATAAGTACAACTGAGCCTGCATCCAGCTTGGAAAGTTTAAGTAGTGTCTGTATAAGCCAGTTCATCCTGTCAAGCTGATCCGACTGGGTCTTAAGGAATTCATCCCGCCTTTCCCTGTCCTCTTCACTTTTTAGAAGATCGTTCATTACCATCATTGAAGTGAGGGGAGTTTTCAACTGATGGCTTATATCAGCCATTGCCGTGGCAAGAGTGACTTTGTCCTGTCTTAGGAGCTCCTTCTGGTATTTGAGCTTGGTGGTAACCTTGTAGATATTGCTCTTCAAAATGGACAGTTCACCCTCTTCTATATCGAGAATTTCGGGCGGATCATCACCTGATAATACCTTTTCCAGATATGTATTCAGCTCCTCTATTTCCGGATACATTTTTTTTATTATTTTATTTCGTATATATCTGTTCTTCATATCCATCCCGAATTATCTGTCCGTAATATAGCCCATTCCACGCACGGTCTTTATGAGCTTTGGTTCCAACGGGTTCTCCTCGATCTTGTCCCTGAGGCGTTTTATGTAAACCGTTAATGTATTGTCATTCACGAAGTCACCGTCTACATCCCACATGTCCTGAAGGAGGCCGGTCCTTGTAAGAACCTGCCCCCTGTTATTGATAAATGTAAGGAGAAGTCTGTATTCAAGCGCGGTAAGTTCGATCACCTCTTCCCTGCCGGTCTTTTCATCCTTTTTTGTAACCTTCGCCTCTCCGGTATAGACACATATGTTTCCGATCCTTTCAACAGCAGTTTCGCTACCGTGCCCACTCCTTCTTAATACCGCCTTTATCCTTGCCATGAGTTCATTTATCCTGAAAGGCTTGCAGATATAATCATCCGCACCCATTTCAAGCCCCATGACAACATTGACCTCTGCATCCGAAGCCGTAAGAAAGATCACAGGTACATCCTCCTGCTCCTTTATGAACCTGCAGACATCATATCCGTTTCCATCGGGAAGATTTATATCAAGAATGCACATATCATATCTGCCCTTTCTAAAGAACTTAACAGCATCTTTTTTTGATTTAAGATGATCAACTTCATATCCCTCTTTTTCAAGGGAATATCTTAGCCCCATTCCTATTGCATCATCATCTTCAAGCAAAAGTATTCTCACTTGTTCACCTCTTGAGTTTAAAAATCAAAGATTTACTCTTTACAGACAATTGTTTCTTCCGTATATTTCCTGCTCATATCATGGCGCTTTTTCCTTACTTCCACAGGATCAAATATAATGGAAAGATCATAATCCTCAGGATACAGTTCTTCCGCCTTCACCTTTAGCTTAACCCGCTTATGGCTTACCCGG
>ONTX01000391.1 GCA_900320825.1 uncultured Lachnospiraceae bacterium
CTTATCTGCTGGTCACGGTACTGCGTCTCAAGCGTCTGATGCTGTTCTTCAATGACCTTTTTCTGATCATAGATCATAAAGGAAAGAAAAGTGCTTGTAATGGCATAGATCAAAACAACCAGTGATGCAACAGCACCGATAAACATGGCTTTTCTGATCTTCTGTTCCCTGTGTCTTTGCTTAAGATCATCGTATCCAAGACCGTACATGGGCGCTGCCATACGAAGAACGGCATCATCCATCTTTTTGGCACGGATATGCTTGCTCTCCCCCCTTACATCTGCAGCAAGAGGTTCCACGGGCTCTTTTATGATCTTTTCGTTTCCGTTTTCACCTGTGATCTTTTTTTCCCTGAAACGGATGGCCTCAGGAAAACTCTCGTTCGGCTCGCCTTCGGCAAGGACGCACAAAATATGATCTTTCCCGTGATACCCGGAAAACAGTTCGATCTCCTTGGCACACCAAAGAGACTCCTTTAACCTGGGAGAACAGATAACTATGAGCCAGTCCGAATTCTGCAAAGCCTCATTGATCGGATCGGAAAGATTATCCGCAAGAGGCAGTTCCTCCGTATCACGAAATACCCTCTGTATCCTGTGAAGTTCCTTTGGAAACTTTCCCCGCAGGTTTTTAGGAAGCGAAAAAGCCTCAAGACGCTTGTGGATCCCTGATGCGATCTCCGAATCAAGATTGCTGTGACGATAACTTATAAATGCATTGTAATGTTCGTTTTTACCCATTTTTCAGATTCTCAGAAACCATTGATGTATACCATATCATCTTCAACATAAGACTCATCCGTCACAGGTTTTGGAGGAATCGGAAATACAATATCAGTCTGCTCCATCCTGTAGACATTGTCATCATTTACCATATACCCTTCCGCGGTAAAATAATAATCATGGCACTCTTCATTTTCCGCAGTAAATGAAAGCTGTACAACTCTGGAACTGTCAAGCACCGCAACGGGATTTTCATCCACAAGGGTAAATTCGAGTTCGTGCATGGCATCTAAATACTCCTGTATCTTCTCCGCCTGTGTAATGGTTAATTCCTCCCGGGGATCGTTGCCTGTGACAGTCACTTTCAAAAGGACCATTTCAGGTTCAAGAAATTCAATGAGATACTCTTCATCACACGAAACTGAACCTGCAGCCTCCTGCATGACAAACCTTCCGCCGGGTTCATAGAATACCGGTTCATAAACGCCCGGATCATCCTGTATAAAAACCGCGCCTCCTCTGAAATCATCATTTACAAGACATGTCCTGAATATTGAAAAATTATGTCCATTATCAAATATATATGTACTGAATAACTCATCTCCCCTGAAATTATATTTAAACGGATCTTCACCGCCTTCATAAAAAGCGCGGCAAAATTTCATAAGATCGTGGCTATCCGTTTCAACCGACAGGTTGCAGTCACATATATAGTCACCCCACCAGACAGGTCCCCACATACTCTGCACTCCGGTTGCAGATTCGCGGTAAACATTCCCCGGATCATCGTCGTTTATCCTGCCCCTGAGCACAACGCCTCTGTTTGCTATATAGTCCGGAACTTCATCAAGCACTTCTCTTTCCGGAGCTTTAACAGCGTAAGGATCGGATATGGATTCATTACCGTTTAATGCCGAATGCTCTTCTTCATATTCTTTTTTGAACTCAGTTGTATCTCTTGAAAATTTTATAAATCCAATAGCAAGATAAACAAGCAGCAAAAGCAGGATTGCCAAAAGGACGGTTCTTCGTGTCAGCTTCATTTTTTATCTCCCTTTTATCTCGATTCTGTCAAGAATCCCCTGCACGCCTACATTTTGGTGAGTAAGATACATCCTCATCACATCCTGAATAAAAGAAATGTCTGCTCCGGTCTTTTTCTGTATTTTTTTTACATCGCATCCCTTATCGATCAAATTCATGATCCGGGAAACAAGAGCATACTCATTTTTGCCTACACTCTCCTGAACGGTTCCGTCAGGTACAGCTTCGTTATGTACCGCCCTGTCCGGCACTGTCCCGTCAGGTACCGTTCTGTCCGGCAGAGCCCCACCCGGTATGGCTTTCTTCGCATGGCCATAGTAAATAACCTTCGGATTCAAATCAAGGAGCCTGTTCCAGCTTTCTTCGATCTGCGTTCCCTTGTGAAGTTCCAGTTCATATAAAGGATTCAGATCTCCCACAAAAAGATTTCCGTCATCAAGAACCAGAGAAATACTGTCATCACTGTGCCCGGGTGTATGAATGATTTCACCGTCTATTCCGATTTCTTTAAGCAGCGCTCTGCTGTCGGATATTTTAAATGATCTGACTTTATCATCTTCTATCGGATAAAACAGGGTATCTTTTTCCTTAGCAAATATCGCATCAGGCAAGTGAAGGTAATCTTTCTGAACTTCCGGCAAAAGGATAACCGGGCCAAGGCTTGCTATCTCCTGGGCTATCCCCATATGATCGGGATGAAAATGGGATATCAGGATATAGTCAATATCCTGAACAGAAATTCCGGCATCGCCCACTACGCGGCAGAACTCGGGGAAAGTCCCCGCCCATCCCGTATCAAAGAGCAGTTTGCCGGAATCTCCTTCAATAAGATATGTATTTGTATTTGAATATTTTAGTTCGCGGATCACTTTAAAGCATTCTGAGCTTCTTCAAATGTCATAAGCTCGTCTTCGTTGTCAATCCTGTGATAATCCGACAGGTTCTTAATTCCAAGAGAAGCCTCGACGTTTTCTTTGTCGGGATGATTGTCAATATCGTACACTTCATCATAATGATTGGAAACGGTATCACCGCTGGGCTCTATGAACTCAATATCCGTGGACTCCTCGGTAGAAACACCGGTGCCGGTATTTACGGTCAGTGTGCAATAAGCCTTGCCGGGCTCATCACTCATGATATCGTAAAAGACATATTCACCGATACCGCCATTCCACTTAACGTTTACGGTAAAGCCGCTTTTTTCATAATAGTATAATCCGTTTCCGTCAACTCCGAGATCCTTCATGGAATATACGAGTTCATCCTTGCCATCCGCAAAAGTATGAATCTCACATGCGGACCACTCTTCTCCGCCGATAAGAGCGATCTCGGGAATATCATCATCAATGAGATCAAATATCTTATATCCATGAATATAATCCGATGCATGTGCCTCTTCCCATGCATTTATCAGTTCAAGATATGCCTCTTTGTATGTGCCTGCTTCCTTATCGGTTGCAGGTTCAGCACCATCTGCTTGAGTTGAAACAGCAGCACAACTGCACCAATCAAGAAAATAAATGAAGTAAGTGAAGGACACCATCCCAGTGCACAAAGTGCAAACAGTGCCACAAAGATCCATCGAAGAATCGTCTTAAAAACTTTCACAAATACTCCTCCCTCTTTTCCCTCTTGTGGAAACCAAAGTACATTTTATCATATTTTGCCATAAAAACACCCCGAATGTTGTCTAACATTCGGGGTGGGATTAAGCCTAATGTCATCATTTTATCTTCAAATATAAGTCACCATCGCGTTATTCGACAAAACGCTTTTACATTTAACGCCCCGTATAAGAACCATATATAGAAATACCATAAGACAAGGGTAATTGCAGGATAATCTATTCCAGCTATCTTCATTACAATTGCAATCAAAATAATAGCCAAGGAAAAAACATGGAACCAAATCGTTTTTTCTTTTCTATCCACAATAAGGTGAATGATAGTAGCTGGCATAAAGGAATAATCCATACAGATTACAAGTATTCCGACAATGTTATACCATTTTAGAGTCATCCCTTCATAGAACACGCCTGCAATAGCCAGCGTAGTTGCAAAAAACACAAATACATCTATAATTTTTGATACCTTACGCAGTGTTTCCATAGTCTATTACATCGCTCCTTCACAGTGCATTATTCTATAATTCAAAGCTCTTGGATTATTGAATCAAGACTATTAAAATCTACAAAATCCGCCTGTTTATTATACGTTTCAATCATTGCTTTTACTTCTGCGGTTTTCTTTTCTTCCGGTAGTGTTACGGCTTTTTTATAAAGCATACCCATCATGGTCTTGTGCTTAAATCCA
>ONTX01000408.1 GCA_900320825.1 uncultured Lachnospiraceae bacterium
AGGGTTCCTTCATGCAATGCCAGCTGTACGGTCCAGTGAATATTGCCTTTTATAGTATTGAATTCCTCCATAGACCGTTCATATAAAGGAAGCAATTTATCCACCAGTTGCTCTTTGGTCCCGCACTCGGTTAGCACTGCTTCGAACTTCTCACGGTAGTTTTGAAAAAACCTCTCAACAACTTGATCGAACAGCATATCCTTAGACTTAAAATAATGGTAAAACATTCCTATTTCACCACCAACCTCATCCATTATCATCCGGACGGAGGTCGCCTCGTATCCGTTTGTAAAAAACAAACGCGTAGCTGTGTCTATTATCTCATCGCGCTTACCACCGGTAAGTACAGGTTTTCTAGCCATTACACTTCTCCCTGATCCATTCGGATATTGTATCCAGCAGCAGACCCATATTTCCAACCTGGCAATGATGATCGGCACTCTCTTCACGAGTGAACAGTCTGCCTGTAACACTTTTAGCATTAACCAGCGCATCCATTTGTTCCCGGTAAAATACTGTATAGATGTCGCCCTCACCTGCCAGGACCAAAGTATCCTGTGTGATCAGTTTTGATATTTCCCTTGTATTAAACTTCTTAATATGATTGAAATATTCGAAGGGTGTATGTATATTTTCATATATTGCATATCCCTGCAAAAGAAGCCATCTGGAAAAATACTTCTGATCCAGTTTTCTGTTTATGGATCTCCATAAAATATTCTTTGGATGACGGGTCAGATAATCAAAAAGCTTTGCAGCACTTCCCATCTTGTTTAGTATCGCACCATAAAAATCATATATCAAGTCATACATTACGACCCGGGCTATCCTTTTATCATATGCAGCTGCCCTTGTTGCCAGATATCCACCAAGAGAAATACCTATGAGAGTGACATTATCAAGCTTAAAATGATCAAGGACCGCACCCGTACATTTCTCCCACTCCGGGACCATCCTGACGTCATGGTGCATGAGCACCTCTCCCTGACCGGGCCCTTCGAAGAAATATACATTAAAATGTCTCTCCATAAAATAGGGTACCATCATTAAAAAATCCTGACATATACTGTCATATCCACCATGGATCACGACCGTATCCACGGGATCTTCACAAGTCGAATAATAAACCGGAAGCTCGCAGCTTTCATATGGTATCCTGATGAGTTTAAGGTCCGGATAAGTTTCAAAAAAGTACTCGTTGAAAAGTCCTGTACATTTATCATAAAGAACGTGTTTAAGACTATGACCCTGTGCATCTTTCTCTCCGCTTAACGTATAGAACTGAGCTGCCCGATAGCAGATAGCAGCCTTAAGTGTATTACCTGCTTTTTCTTCTTTTTCTCCAAGTTCGGTAAATACTGATATCCACTTTTCAAAACCATCTATCGACCTTCCGATGCCCATCAGTTCTTCCTTGCCGAACACTCCGTAAGTGAAAAACCTGTTAAGCTGAAAATTCAGCCCTTCATCCTCATGAAATCTGTAATAGCCTACAGGAAAAGTTACTTTTGTCATGATCACACCTCCATAAACCGAATATCGTTCTGTTAATTCTAAAATAGCACCTGATAAGATGCATGTCAATAATAAAAAGAACGATATTCTGTTTATTTCTTCGCATCAAAAAAGGAGACCGGAATATCCGATCTCCTTCAGAAGTTTTGCTTATCGTTTTACTGTCAGATGTTAAACATCTTAACGTTCTCACGAAGTTCCTGTGCTACATTCTTTAAGTTCTCTGCCTGTTCAACTACATTGACCATATTGCCGTCAAGCATAGAAAGCGAAGCACTGGTTTGCTGTGTAGATGCGGCATTCTGTTCAGATACCGAAGAAAGTGATTCAACCGATTCCATGATGGAATTCTTGTTACCCTCAAGTGTCTCTACGAGGCTGACGATCTTGTTGTTTCCTTTCTCTGTTTCATTAAGCATATCAAGCATGGTCTCGAAAGAATTGCTCATGCTGTTAAGGGCTTCAGCCTCATCTTCAGTAGCTTTTTTGATCGCATCAGTAAGTGTCTTGTTCTGATCTGACAGATCTGTGATCTGCTTGAGCATGCCTGAGATCTCATTTGCAGCATCATTTGATTCTTCCGCAAGGTTTTTAATGTTATCTGCTACTACAGCAAATCCGCGGCCTGCTTCACCGGCACGGGCAGCCTCTATAGAAGCATTAAGCGCAAGCAGGTTGGTCTGGTTTG
>ONTX01000458.1 GCA_900320825.1 uncultured Lachnospiraceae bacterium
ATGTCAGCGTTTTTTGTTTGGCATTTGAAAGGATTTTTTTAGAAAGGTAATCGATATGGGTAAAAATGATGTAAATATAAAACATCTGATCAACTATCTTGCAATTAATGGTCCCAGGACTTTGGAAGAAATTCTTGAAGAACTTGGCTGCGGATGGGACTCATGGCATGGCCTTCACAATGACTCTCGAAAAATACTGCTTGCCATGGGCTTTGATATAAAGATTAAGAATAAAAAGTATTTCATCATTGACGAATCCGGTAATGTGGTAATACGTAAGGAAGGAATTGATATCATACATGGTTCATCAAAAAGAACCATTAAGGAAGTTATCATTTTAAATCTGATGAGTCAGTATGCATCTGCACATTCAGATCCTTCTATTACGCTATCAGAGCTTGCAAAAGAGTATGGAAATCTTTTGGATATTGATAATACCGGGAATAACTATCAAAGTGAAATAAAGCAGATTGTAGAGAAAGACGGTAAATATACGAAAAGTCTTATTTCAAGGGGTTACATTTCAAAAAACGGACAGGACAAATATGAACTGACACCTAAATCTCCGGTTTTTCTAAAAAAAGGTTACAATGCTTTGGAGGAGATAAATGACATTGTTCAGGAAGGCGGAGAAGGCTATGCATTTCCTGGTGTAATGAAAGACATCGGAAATCTTATGGCTCATGTATATGATGCAGATATGTACGATGCCGGAAGTCTTTACGAACGTATAGGATTACGTGGAAATAGAAATAAAGACATTGAAGAATTTATCAGTAAGCTAAAAAATGTAAATTATAAATATCGGGTAATCAAGGTTGATTATGACTCTGAGAAAGACATACTATTTAAAGTTGGATTAGTTGTTTACGTAGCTGACAAGGACAGATTGTATTTTATCGGGGAAAGAACCGATGATAAGAAAAAGGTGATACTCAGAACCGATAAGATAAGCAGCATTTCTGAAATAGATACGGAAAATGAGATATATGGTACAGAAGAGTATTTGAATATATATAGTGAAATGTTTTCAATATCTATAGATGATCCATTTAAATTAATTGTAGAGTTTGATGACGTGTTCAATATCAGGTCAAAGATTGACAGGCTCCTGTCAGTTCGTCCGAATGGAAAAATACGAAGACTTTCCGAGGATGGAAATAAATTACTGTATGAGGAAGAACGGGTAAGAGGAGTTGAAGACGTTTGTAAATGGATTCGTTCTTTCGGAAGAAGTGCCAGGGTAATCGAACCGAAGATTGTCAGGTCTAGACTGAAAGAAAGTATTGATCAGGCACTGCTTGAATACGGGGAGGCCAAAACTGATGAATAAATATAACGACGAAATATTAAGGATTTCAGCAGAATTGTCACTCTTTATGTCGGAGTTCGGCAGAACTATCAATGAAGTGGCAGAAGTTCTCAACATCAGTAAGAGAATTGTGCGAGAGGATGTTTATAATCTACTGACAAATGATAAGGTGCGCGGACTGCTTGTCTTTAAAGAAAGTGATAATATGGAAGACCATGAATCTGATTTAGAAGAGGCTGTACTTGAGCTTTTTGAGAGTAAGGACAGGGCAGATGGTAAGAACAGGTTAAAGAAAAATCGTGAGATAAAAGGAACAACGGAAAAAGGCATAAATATGGGGAAAATCAAGGATGGCTCAGGGTATGGAATCTCCAGTGGGGCTTATGATGATACCAGGTTTACCGTGAATCGTTCATTTCTCAATTATTCAGAGGCACTTTGTGATGATGAGGAATATATGTTGGTTTTCTCCGGAGATGACTATTCTCATCTGGATGAGTTTCTGCTTTCCAGAGGTAAAAACCTCAAGAAGATGGACAGCCTGTTCAGAGTAAAAAATAGTATAGAAATGACCAAATCCGATGCCGGTTTAAAATATGATCTTATGAAGGCAATTCAATTTGGGGAATGTATAAAGTTCCGATATAAAGATAGCAAAGTAGAAACGTATGAGATCAAAAAAGTTAAGCCGGTAAAGGTCTGTTATAATTCTGACTCGGGCTTTATGTATCTTATAGACTCTGATAACTATAGCTATAGATTTGACAGAATCGAAGGAAGAACGTTTAGTTATCTGGGTAAGAGTGAACAGATTGATAAGAAAGAAAAAGTATATGATAAAATGATTGATGTTAAGGTGCTCATTCCTAAAAAAGATGGCTATAATAATCTGATTGATAAGATAAAAGAGGATGTAACAAGGCGTAGCCCGGACATTAATTATAATCCGGAAGAGCATTTCATTGAAGAACCGGATAGATACATTTATATAGACAGAGTAAAGGAAG
>ONTX01000277.1 GCA_900320825.1 uncultured Lachnospiraceae bacterium
AAATCAAGGCTGTTGCAGTAATTGACAAGCACGCTGTCAAAAAGTCCTGTTGTCATAACCACCTCAGTTATGCCGGCATCAGCGATCTGTCTGAGCTGGCGACTGAGAATTGTTTCTGTGGCAGATATTTCTGTCATACATTTCGGATGCTCAGAAGTCAGAACACCCATGCGGGAGCCGAGGCCGGAGTTAAGGATTAGGGTTATCATAAATAAGACTCCTTATTATTTTTGTTTCTTTTTTTTGAAAAGAGATAACACAATATCTCTTTTGATCCAAAGTACTGCTAATATCAGTATCAATATAATACATCTGATAAAGAAAAACGAATATATGAAATTACAAAGGATTGAAACGACTATTACCGCTGACGCCAATATCAGAAGATATTTTCTGTCGTATACATCCTGCTTCATGATCTTTCTGACGACAATGTAATCTATAAGAGCCTGCAGGCAGAAACAGATCAGCGTTGTATAGCCGGCTGCAATGTAGCCGAACAATTTGATACAGATATAATTCAGCAACAGATTCAGCAGTGCCGAGGAAATGCTCGCATACATTACGATCTTCGGCTTTTTCAGATAATACAAAACATTTGTAAAGACATAGTATAGTGCCTGGAAAAATACGCCGCCGATAACAGGCGGAATAACATAAACCGATTCGCCGTATTCTTCCGTTCCCAATAATCTGACTATTTCCGGGGCAACGAGTATCAGCGTCAGACATATTGCTGCAAAAAAAGTGAGTATGGGCAGCACTACATCCGAAACATCCTTGTATTTTTTCTGCTCATATTTTTCGAGCACAAACGGCACGAGCGAACTGTTTATTGCTGTCCAGACTACTGTGACGATCGCCGAAACACTGTATGCCAGACTGTAATATGCCGCCTGGGATGAACCTACCATACCGTTTATCATCAGTCTGTCTGAACTGTTCAATACATAAGACGACAGATAATGCGGGATAAGCGGAAGATTGAAAGCAAAAGCGAATTTTATGTATTTTTTTTCGACCTTGAAATTTGATTTTTTTCCAAGGTACAGCCAGAAAAAGATGTATAAAAAGATCAGAGGGATAAACTGTCCGAATATTCTTGCGGACAATTTGTCCTGAGGAAAACACAGTATGCACACCACGGCTGCGACAGAAGCCAGTATGGAACTTAATGCAACAAATATTCCGGGTTTTTTGTAGTGGTATTCAAATCTTTCTCTTCTTGTCCAGAATGAAAACGCCGGTTCAAACAAAAAAACCACAAACATTACGAGTAACAGCCGGAACGGAACGCCGAGATAGTCTTTTATGAAAGGATATGCAATGAAAAATAATCCGGCGCAGAGAAACGTGATAACATTGGATAAAACAAGCAAAGAAAAACAAAACTTGTCTCTGTCCTCTTTATAATCCTGCATTCCTATATCAAAACATCCTGCCGAGAGGCAGAACATAGCAACTGTTCCGATAAGCTGTTCAAGGGACAAATAAACGGATACCGTGCCGAATTCTGAGGACGTCAACAATCGGGTGAAAATCGGCGTCGTCAGAAAAGACAATCCCTTTTGCAGTACGCTGACGCACAAATAAACAAAAGACGCGCGAAAGGTCAGTGGCAATGAATTGAATTTCCCGGACAGCTTTTTTATGATATTCATAGATACAGATCTTCCTTTAAATTCGATCGGATAATATCGAGCTCATTACTTGTTAGTGTGTTTTTCCAGAATCCGACGTTCTTTGCTGAGATTTCGGGGGTGAATATTTCCTTCCGCCTTTTGTGGCCATCGTGCGAAAGACCGAGAAATTCCTCGATGGATCTTTCTGTTTCATCGTATGAATATATCAGGTCTTCAAACCGGATGAACAGGACATTTTCCGATCCTTTTATATCCGAGCGGCTTTTTCTGAGTGCCTTGTGCCATGCGATATATTTGTTTACATCATGGGATTTTTTCAATTCCTGACCGATAAGGTTCCCGTCTTTCATCAGGTCTGCGTAGATATCCCTCGGATCCCTGTCAACGATTATAACTTTGGAATCGGGGATGAAAATCATCTCCTGAAGGCAATTCTGAGCCGAAACAGCCTGATCCAGAATAATGTATCTGGAATCCCGGTCGATAATGGGCTCGAATAAGGATGTTATGAATATATGTGTTTTTTCTATGAAATACTCACTGCTTATATCTGAAAAAAACATCTGCTCGTTTTTTGTATCTTTGAACAGCTTTTTGCTTATTTTGCGTTTGTAGATATTGAACGGAGTGTTGATAAAATCCAAATACCACCAGAAACTGCTGTATTTGAAATCAGTGATATCGCTTAAGTATTGCTTTGAAGCTTTCAGATAATTATCGCCGAAATAATTACAATATCCGAGTCCGGAATTAAATGATAATTTGTTTTTCGGTTTATTCAGTTTATTGACGAGCCAGAGAAAATCACGTATTGCAATATCAACATTCAGGGGATCCCATTTGGTTACAATGTTATTATAAAGATCGGCGATACCTTTCGGATCTTTTATGAGCCTAAATTCAACATCGGCTTCATACATATGATCATATTCCTTTAACATATCCACAAGCGCACTTGAACCTGTCCACCCGTATCCTGCAACTAGAACGAACTGCCGATTGTTCATATTTTGTCTCACCACTTAATCATAAATTTTTGATTGATTGAAATTCCTTATAATCTCTTACATAGTCTTCGGTATTATAATAATCGGACGCTGCAACACACAGCACAGAGTTTTTTTGCAGCCATAGCATTTCTCTCCATGTTAATTGATCAATAATAACACCAATTGAAGGATCAGAAAGTTCTATTTCTTCTCGTCCGTTTTTATTTTCCAAGATCAGCTGAATTCGTCCATACGGACAAAACAGCAATTGTTTTAGTTTCTTGTGAGCATGGAATCCACGCCTTACA
>ONTX01000309.1 GCA_900320825.1 uncultured Lachnospiraceae bacterium
ATCTCCTTACGGAACGCTTCCCTGTTATTATTTATCCACTGATCCTCCGGAGTAACAAACCCAAGCTTACTGTAACGCGTCCTTATCTTCTCCGGAAGAACATCCTTAAGGCCTTCCCTTACGACATATTTTGTTATGCCATTCCTTAATTTGTGATCTATCGGCATCCTGAATGCACACCTTGCAAGATGCGGATCCATGAACGGAACACGTGATTCTATTGAATGAGCCATTGAATTACGGTCTTCATAATGCAGCAGCATCGACAGATTACATTTAAGCTGATCAAGGATATACTGCCTTGAGTCATTGGCAGGATAAAGTTCGATCCCGTATATTGTCTTTTTTATATCTTCAGGCTCAAACGGAAGTCTCTGCCTTAAGTAAAACATGTGGATCTTGCCGAATTTCTGGAGCTTCCTCGGAAGATAAGCCGAGATAAGCGCCTCGACTATTATCTTCCACGAATTAACATACTTCTCGGTTGAAGCACGCAGGTTCTTATAACATTTCAATTCATGGAAAAACTTGACGAAACGGAATCTGCGAAGATACTCGGCAAGTATTACGCTGTAGAATCCGGTATATCCCGCCAGCTGTTCATCCGCACCCTGACCGTCAAGCATTACCGTCAGATCCGCTTCCTTTGCAGCCTTAAACACATTCCACTGCGCGTACTGCGATGTTGAGCTGAAGGGTTCATCCATGTGCCAGAGCACATTGTCAAGATCGCCCAAAACATCACTCCCCTGTGGGAAAACCTTATGTCCTTCTACATCCGTGTGTGCAAGTACCTCATCTATGTATTCCTGCTCATCATATCGCTTATCTTCAAAACACGATGATATTGACTCCTGATGTACCTTGAGGCCGTCCTTTTTAATGATCGAATCAGCCATACATACTATCGAAGAACTGTCAAGACCGCCTGACAAACAGTAACCTACCGGGACATCCGCCCTTAACCTTAAACGGATGGAATCCTCAAAATAATTTCTGAAATCAGCCGCCGCTTCATCAAAACTGCCGTATCTACCTGTTTCGCCCGCCATGTCAAAATAGCGTGTAACGGATGCAGTATCGGAACCGATATCATATACCATATTGCAGCCATCCCTAAGCTGCATGATATCCGTAAACATGGTCTCATCCGTATGGTCATGGATACCGCGGATCATGTATTCCATAAGGCGCGGACGGTTTACCGAAAATCTGTGTCCCGCCATTTTAAGTATCTGCTTTTCTTCCGAGGCGAAAATGAAAGTCCCGTCTTTATGATAATAATATAAAGGTTTAACTCCGAAACGATCCCTCGATAGAAATATATTATTATCCTGCCTGTCATATATCGCAAAGGCCCACATACCGTTGAACCTGTCAACGCAGCCGGCTCCCCACAGGTCATATGCTGCGATCAGAACCTCGGTATCTGTCTGAGTTTCAAAAGAATACCCGTCAGACCTCAGTTCCTCCCTGATCTCCACATAATTGTAAATCTCACCGTTATACACGACCACATACCGCTCCCTGTAATGAAACGGCTGATGGCCGGCCTCGCTAAGATCGATTATGGAAAGCCTTCTATGCCCGAGAGCAAGGTTGCCCTCATAGAAGGTTCCCCTGTCATCAGGTCCGCGATATGATATTATGTCAACCATTCCCTCGAACAGCTCACGATCGACTTCTTTGTCAGCATGACAGCATCCCGCTATACCGCACATATATCACTCCATTTAAGAGGCTTTTGGCCTATACTCATTTCCTTACATATCTGTACAAAAGATATCTTCCGTATGTTCCAACATACTCAAGTCCAAGAGACTCAAGATCCCAATGATCGTTATCAATCCCTACGGCGGCGCTCATACGCCTTACGGAATCCGCATCAGGTGTTCTGTCACCAACAAAATTCTCATCTTCCGTATATCCGTCATGATTTATACTCTCAAGCCCGAAATCCACATAAGCACAATCAAACATAATGTATTCCATTTCGTACTTTTCGGCGATCGGTGCGATAAGTTCCAGATCGGGGCATGTAGTCTGCATTGTATTGCACACGTCCTTTTTATCAACATACGGCGTCTCTTCAAGATCCCATATACGTCCGTAGGTGGCATCCTCACCGTACAGAAGTTCAACGCCTGTCGAATACTGCCTGAAGGCATATGCCGTTTCATAGGGAACTATGATCCTTGCCGTACTGCTATCGGCTTCCCTCTGTTCACTTAACACGGTATCGGATATATCGATAAGCACCTGCGGCAGCTTATACAGGTTCTCTGCCCGCTGGAAACGATAGTCGGTTATCTGGAATACACCGCAGGCAAATATCACCGGAACAAGGGCTATAGTAAGCAATATCTGCTGCTTACGCTCCCTTAACATATCAACCATAAGAGTACACCCGAGCGCTGCGATCGCAGGGGCCATCAATATCCAGATATATCTGCCCCTGACCTCATCATCATACAGTGTGAACAGAAAACGGTTCACTGCCGGAAGACAGATGTATATGCCCAAGAGGAGCAAAAGCGAGGGATACAGTACCGCATTTTTAAGACGTTTGTCCTTTAAATAAAATGCTATGAACAGCAGCGTAAAAAAATACAGCGCCATATACATGCCGGTACCTGTAAAGTCGTTATTCAGATGTACTATGTCTAGAATATAGTCCTTCATATGATCTTAACGACCTCCGGGCTGCGATATAATATGTCGGTACCTGAAAAAATACGTCCGATGACTATGACTGCCATAACGGGGATCATGCTGATAAGCGTATATGCAAAGATCTTAACGGATCTTTTTCTTAAAGCCATGACTGCCATGTACGCAAGACACATAATGAGCGCAAATAATGCGGACATATTGCTTAACATCGCATTTGCAAGAGATGCAAGCAGCATAAGCATATAGTCTCCTGCGGAAATCTTATCTTTATCGGATGTCCTTAAAAGGATATACCAGAACAA
>ONTX01000279.1 GCA_900320825.1 uncultured Lachnospiraceae bacterium
AATAAAGTAAGATCGGGGCTTCTTCAGCCCACTTGTGAATTATAACACTAAATAAAAACTGATAATTGAACGGAAAGTAAACTATGAGCAGCGGGCTTGGGTTAATCAGGAATAAGCAACGAAGCAAGAGCTTTCCTGTCAATCTTTCCATTATTATTGAAAATCATGTGATCTAGTCTTTTAAGATATGTCGGCATCATATAATCCTGAAGCATAAGGACAAGCGATTGTTTTAACACGTCAGGTTCTGCATTCCCTGTATAAGCAAGTATTAATGATTCTGATCTTCCATCAAAAAGGCAACAACTGTAACTTACACCTTCCAAAGATGATGCAGCGGCTTCAATTTCACCCAATTCAACCCTGTATCCGCGGATCTTGATCTGATGGTCTTTACGGCAATCGTATACGAGCTGTCTTTGTTCATTATAATGTGCAAGGTCACCGGTCCTGTATATCAGATCCGTATATCTGTCATTTGCAGGATTTTGCACAAACACCTTATCAGTCTGATCGGGATCCCCATAGTATCCGCAACTTAAACAGGTCCCTCGCACACATAATTCGCCTGTTACATCTGTGTCGTCAATAACCCTATTATCTTCTCCGAGCAGGATAACCTCACAATTCTCGCAGGGCTTACCGATCGGAAGAACTTCATTATCTTCGAACTTTCTGTCTATCGTGTAATATGTGCAAGCTTCAGTACACTCTGTCGGTCCATATAAATTAGCAAATATCGTATCCGGATAATTACCTATCCAATAATTCAACAGTCTAACAGGCATTACTTCGCCGCAGAAAAGAACACATCTAAGAGAGGCTTTCTGAACATTCTCCAAAATATTGAGATTAGCAAACAGACTGAGCATTGAAGGAATCCACACAAGCGTATTCACCCGGTGCTGAAGCAAGGTCTTCCATACTCTAACCGGAGAGCTGTAAAGTCTGTTACTTATCAACACTGTCTCAGAACCATTCCTCAACGGCGCATAAACATCCTGAATGGAAAGATCAAAGTACAACT
Organism: uncultured Lachnospiraceae bacterium; assembly: GCA_900320825.1. Classification (GTDB taxonomy): domain Bacteria; phylum Bacillota; class Clostridia; order Lachnospirales; family Lachnospiraceae; genus AC2028. The sequence goes on from ONTX01000279.1 coordinate 1,028, forward strand.
GAGCCTGATTACCGAATACAGTCGTATCATCAAAACCGTAGCATTCGGATATCCAATCCGTAAAATCGACAACTGCTCTGTGATTTATTATTACCCCTTTCGGATCTCCCGTAGAACCTGAAGTAAACAGTACATACAGAATGTCAGTATCGATAATATTATTCTTCACTTCAAGAACTGAAGTAACATCTATAGGTCTGTTTATTATGTCTTCAAAAACGAATACAACAATATCCGTAAAAATACTCCTTACCGCTTCTTCATGAATTCTGTCAGTTATCACAACTGCAGGTTCAAGAGTTCGGACTATCTTTCTTATCCTCTCCTCCGGCATCTTAGTATCGACAGGAGAATAGAAATTACCGGAATAAGCGGCACCGAGAAAACAGCTAATCAAAGAAATGCTCTTATCCATGAACATAAGTACAGGCCGTTTGAATAATCTCATTTTGATCAATTCAAAAGCTATATGAATAGCTTCATCGTAAAGACCGCTGAACGTTATAGTTCTATCCTTATCGATAAAGGCAGTCTTATCCGGATACTTAAGCCTTGTATCTTCCAGATAGTCAATGACCAAACGTCCCATAAAAGAACCCTTCCGCTATCCATTCGAGATGATACGGTACAGATCTTCTACAAGAACAGCTTCTGCAACAGAAAACGGTTCAACTATAATCTTGTACTTCTCTTCTGCCATGGCAATAAACGATACTGAGCTGAACGAATCCCACTCATCAATATCAAGAAGGTCAGTATCCATTCCTATGTTCCTGTCAGTTTCCAACAATGCTTTAAGATCTTCGATAAACTGTCTTTCTTCGATCATAGATGTATCCTTCTTTTTATCAGTCCGAGTTTAGCACGGATTTTCTGACATTTCAGTCTGCGCTTTTCCCTTTTACCATAACATTTTACATTATTAATGTAATCATCCGTAAGCCCGCTGACATAATCTTTGATCTCATCCTTACCAGAAATTATCAGAAGGAAATCAGTCATAAGATCATAATCACTAATGTTTTTATCCACCCCCCTGAACAATCTCAGGTTATCAGTAATCGACTTAATCACTTCAGATAATTCAACATGAAAAGATACACCGGGACATGCAGCCTTGATCTTCGAATTATCCAACGTAAATTCAGGATTCTTATCATAGATCATATCTTCATACAGATCTTTGAAATCATCCTTCAACACATCAGCCGAAAGGAATACATAATCCCCTTCACACCCGAGTGCTTTCTCAAGAACATCAAACACTTCACCGTATGTATATGCAACATCATCGGATATATGGTAAGTTTGACCATAAGCCTTGGGGTTCAGAAAGAGTGCATTTGCTGCAACACCAAACACCGACTCATGACACATGGCATGCTTAGTCTTCGGATCATCAAATCTGATAACAGGTTTACCGCTTTTGATTCTTTCGCAAAGATCAAAAGTATTCCTCTTTCCGGGAAAACCAACAGGTAGCCTTGACAGGCCGAACGTAAAGGTAGGCCTTATAATCGTCCATGCAAATGAATAATCTTCACTGTGATCCTGCAAATATAGCTCAGCCTTTCTTTTATCAACCCCATACTTCCACTTCACATTCGCATCTATGATCTTGTCTTCGGTAATTCCCAATGATGGATGTTCATATACAGAATCGGTAGATATATACACAAAATGTCTGCAGTGCCCGTTTACAATAGCTGCCGTTCTTCTCAACTGCATTTCGTTAAATATTAAAGTATCGATTATGACATCATAATCTGTGCATTCGACTGTCTTTAAGGCCGTTTTATCATCATACCAATCACCCTTTATGAAATGCACATTGTCATCAACAAAAGAGCATCCATGTCTTCCGAACACATATACTTCCCGACCGCTTTCTACCGAAGCTCTAACTACAGCGCCTCCTATTAGACCATTTCCGCCAATTATAAGAACTTTCATTGAAATCACATCTTCCAGATAATATTTTTCTGGACTACAACGGCGGGGTTCCCTGCCACCATTGTATGATCAGGAACAGCATCTGTTACCAATGAACCACCGGCAACTACTGCACTTCTTCCGATCCGCACACCCGGCATTATTGTGCAAGACTCACAAAGCCACGCTTTCTCACCTATAACAACAGGTCTTGAAGGTCTGTAGCCTGCAGTATTGATATAGTGCATACCGTTAGTATCACGGATCGTTACATTATGGCCAATACCTACATCATTCATGATCTCGATCCTACTGCCACAAATAATCATAAGCCCTCTGTTAGCATCACTGTACCCGTGTTTTCCTCCACGAATAATTAGCTCGGCCTTATCAAACACCTTGATCTCAC
>ONTX01000280.1 GCA_900320825.1 uncultured Lachnospiraceae bacterium
CCGCTCTTGCTACGCATCGCGACCGTTAGCTAGCGCATCGCGGCCGTTTTGCTCCGCAAAACCGGCCGTTGGAGACCGCAATATGCATAAAGATATGCGATGAAGTGATTTTGATTGGAGAATAAGATGAAAATGAATTTATGCAAAGTTTAATTAAAGCGACGTTGAATTGTGGGAATTGAGTGAATTAAGGGCTGTTTATGTGTGGCTGAAGTCCGCATAAACAGCCTTATTGTGGAAACAAATGATGAACAATGTCAAGAATGCCTATTTGTTAAATTATCGTTTTAGAGGATCTTTCTTGTGCTGTGGATTTAAGTCATTATCAGTCTTTCCTAAATACTGCTCAACATTGGTGAGTTTTTGCTCCAAGGTTTTAACCGTTTTTTCTGCCGCTTTATACTTTTTCTCTAATTCGACCTTCTTAATTTGTATAGATTCATAGTCCGCACGGATTTCCTCGGCATTGATGGACTTGGGGTCAAGACCCATTTGATGGAGCATCCGTTCAGCGCCATCATAGAGGATGAGCTGTGTCTCGTGCATCCGCAGGTATCTGTCAGGATCCTTGGATTTTTTATATTTGAGCTGATATGGTCTGTTGTCACGATACTGCTCGGCATAGTGGAGTAGTTCAGCGACATCTTTCATCTTATGTTCCAATTCAACAAGCTCCGTTCTGGCGGACTTTGCCTCAGCGGCCTTTTCGTCAATCTGCTTATGAAGATCAGAAAGGTTCTCGGCTGCGGCATAGCTTGCGGCAACAGTTTTGAGATTTTTGACTGATGCCCAGTGTTGCAGACCGGGGCTGTTTTGAAATTTTTCACTGGATGTATCAATGAGCGTTCTGCTTGCTCCGGTGCGCGTGATGATATCTTTCTTCGGTATCTTAATCCGAGGCTTCTGCCTTTCCTGTGATTCAGCTTTTTTCTCAGGCTGAGGCTGTTCTTGACTTATCCATTTCTCCGGATTTTCAATCCTTTCTTTGATTTCCTCTTTGGTATAGCCTGCTCCGAAATTGCGGAAGCTGCCTCTTACGAAACGCTCCTGTCCCGGTGCTTTAAACTTGATATACTTTGATCGGGGATCACCGATATTCTCACCGGATACTGTATATCCTTTTTCCCTGATGAGCCGCAGGAACTCTTCATAGGATTTTGACGCTTTAATGCATTCGTCAATATCCGCCTGAAGCTGCTTCTTCCAGGAAGTCCATTCCTGCTCAGCTTTCCATTCTGTGTATTTCTTACCTTTTCTGCCGCTGGGGATGATTATGGAAAGGTTGTGTTCCTTGCATAACTCATCGCTCAGCTCTCGGATATGATAGTAACTTTTCTTGCAATCATTGAATTTCTTATGGTTGATATTATCGGCGGCGCAAAATAAAATGTGATTATGTGGATGTCCCTTATCAGTGTGAGTTGCCACGATATAGGAATACTTCCCGCCGAGCAATTTGTCCGCAAGCTCGATGCCGATACGATGTGCCTCTTCGTGAGAGACTTCCCCTTTGGCAAATGACTGGATAAGGTGATATGCCAGATTCTTATCAGCGGGATTAGTCCTTGAAAGAGCGTACTGGAAGTCATGGCCGGCGGTATCAATCCCGCAGCCAAATGTATCAACCAGAAGATTTTCTTCCGTCTTATCCGGGTTGCAAATGTATTTTACCGCTTTTGTAACGGTACTCTTGACAGCATGGATTCGTGTGTATGCCATACCTTCTCCATCAGCTCCTTTATCTCTTTTGCGTCATCTTCGTAAATGTTTCCTGTTTTGAAAAGCCGCTCTCTGATCATATTTATGTTCTTGCCGATTATTGAGAGCTGCCTGTTGTATTCCTGTAAGTCTTTGTAGTCAACATCGTAGACATAGCCGTATATGATGAGATGGCGTATATACTCTGACATTGACCTCATGCCGGATGCCTTGACTTTGTTATCAAGGATGTATTTTTCATCATCGCTCAGATAGATCTGGATTGGGTTCTTGCGTTCTCTCTCCTTGTTCATAAGAGACCACTTCCTTTCTATTATGCCGTTTCCGGCGAGTATGCTTTTGCGCAGGACTGCTATGTTTTTGATGAAGATGAATCGTAGCAGTTCTGCGATTTCGGGGGTCAGGGGGCGTAGACCCTTGCAAGCTCATTTGCTGCCATTTTGCCGAGAGGGAAAATGGTCAGTAAATGTGGATGTGTCATGACACATCCAATGCTTGGTATTCTTCTTGCAAATCTCGTTGAGATTTGCGGGTTCAGGCTCCCTTCGGTGAGCCGACTTTGAACCCATAACGCCGTTTCCGGCGATTGTCTTTTGCTTTTGTACTGTGGAGATATCGAAAAGAGAATAAAAAACTGCCACAGTACGGGCGCACGGATGCACCGGTATCATGTAGCAGTTTAGGTGTCTTATGAATTTGAAACTGTGGTCATCATATCAGATGACAGGTTGATGGTCAACGATTATCTGGAACTTCAGATAAGTATTTTCCTACAGTGAGGGCATTTTCTGCAACTTCATCGAAGGACAGGTGAGCGGCATATTTCTCATCTCCGATATATGCGCTCCATTGTGAGCGGATAGATTCGTCCGTCTTTATGGCTTCACAGATAGATTCATAATTTGCCATTTCGGACAGAGAACCTCTTTTCCCTGCCGTATGCTCAACAGCCAGTTTGAAATATGCAGGATTGATGACATCCCTGTAAAGATGGAAGAGGACATACAGATCATAAAAGTCCCTTGCTCTGGTAGTCGTGATGCCTCTGCGGATAATGGTCTCATACTTTTCTGCCAGTATCGTCTCCAGAGTGTAGGCATAAACCTCGATATCTTTTTCATCGAACATCGTATGGAAAGAATATTCAATAGCGGCGGGAGTGATCTCGTCTCCGGTGGTTATGTCTATCTTCATTTTGTTCTTGATCTTTCCATATTCGGCTGTGAAGTAAACACGGAAATTGTTGTAATCATCATCCTCACGGATAGGCTCTATCTTATCAAAATGGAATACGATGCCGTCTCCGATATCAATGGCGAATATCTCTTTTATGATTTTCTCGATGTTATCTTTGTCCATGTTAATTCCACGGACTGTGGTATCCATGTCCTGAGTGGTTCTTTCAGATATTCCGATCATGGATGAGATGAGGAGTCCGCCTTTCAGGACAAAATTCTTCTTGTAAGGTGAAGCGGACAGTCTTTCCAGTATGTGCTCAAACATGAATACCTGAAGGACTTCCTGTGCGTTAAGGTTCTTTGATTTTGCTATATTTCGTATTGCGCCTTTCAGCTGTTCCGGTGTCTTCATTGGTAATGCTCCTTTATGAAAATAGTACATCCATATAGTCTCTGACGGATTTTTCAATATTAAAGACTTTAGCGTAGCGTATGAGCTGTGTCTTATCTGTAGTCCTGTCGGAGAAGTATTGCTTCAATGCCTGGATGTATATCTGTTTATCTATTTTATCTTTTCTTTTGATAAGGTCAATAATGCATCGCTCTTTATCATATAGTCGAACACGGTTCCCGTCTGGAGAGTCCGTTTCCGTAATGCCGACATTCCATTTATCGGCATTCATATAATGAAGCCTTACATTTTTATGATCTTTTTTCAAACGGGTTGCATTGAAGCCCTGCGGAACGGTCACATCCCATACATGAGGAGTGCGGTCTGACATATCCCAAAGATAAAGGGCAGTGCCATAAGAGTATATTACTCTCGGATTGTTCTTCTGTATTATCTGAAGATCGTCCGGAAATTCATCTGCGTAGTAATATATGCCCCGGCTTTCTTTTGTTAATATGCCTTCATCTATAAAAGTGGGTATCAGTACACGGCTGATGCCTGCTTTTTCTATCTGGGCTGTCGTGATCAGCCCGCCATCCACTTTTGCAAGTTCTTTTAATGTTTCAATTCTCTGTTCTCGGATTTTCGGCATTTTTTCATCACCTCCTCGAAACTAACGCACTTTAATTATATAATAGTAAAGTCTAAATGTAAAGTAATCAAGAAAAATAAATTATTTTCCGATTTTATACCCACATTTGGACACTTCAAGAACTTCTCTGTAATGGAGGACGGAATCAGGAGCCAATCGTAGAAAGGAAATCTATGAGTGGCTATGAATTCGATCCAGGAGATATAAAAGGGAGTTTAAGGGACAGATTCGATTTTTACTGCAAGGAGGTAATCTATCATGCTGCCCACAATCTGGTGCGGAAGCAGACGCACTATCTGCTGTTCCAGTTCGGAGGGGAGAATATTGACCCGGATGAGCTTGTTCGGGAAGATGACTATGAAAGCCTGTTTGCGGCGAAGATGTCCGTAAGAGGAAAAGAGGTTATTGTCCGGAATGAGGAGCTTGCAAAGAGGCTGATGAAGCTTCAGAACCGCAAGAGGGAAATTGTGCTGATGTTCTTCATGCTGGAAATGACATTGGATGAGATTGCAGAGGAGCTGGGGCTTGAGTATGAGACTGTTAAAAGTACAAA
>ONTX01000283.1 GCA_900320825.1 uncultured Lachnospiraceae bacterium
AGCTCCGGGCCATGGATTAAATGCCCTGACTTTGGCATAAACCTCTGCCGATGTAGTGTTCCAGTCAATAAGACCGTCTTCTTTTTTTATAAGAGGTGCATATGAACTGAAACTGTCATCCTGCATGAATCTTGTGATCTTACCGCATCCGATAAGATCAAGAGCTTCACATACCGCAATACCGCCGACAGCCATCAGTCTGTCATGAAGAGTTTCGAAAGTCTCGTCAGGAGCAAGTTCTATGCTTTTACTGTAAAGAATATCGCCTGTATCAAGACCTTCGTTCATCTGCATAATGGTAACGCCGGTCAGCTTTTCTCCGTTAAGAATGACTCTCTGAATAGGCGAAGCACCGCGATATTTAGGAAGCAGGGAAGCATGAACATTGATGCATCCATACTGCGGCTGCTCAAGGATCTCTTTTGAAAGTATCTGTCCGAATGCCGCTACAACATAAATGTCTGCAGGGTATTCAAGAAGCTTTGCGGTTTCCTCGGGACGCTTTATCCTCTCGGGCTGCAGAACCGGGATATCATTTTCAAGTGCAACCACCTTTACAGGTGAAAAAACAGGCTCTGCGCTTCTTCCCTTTGCACGATCAGGCTGAGTGACCACCGCTGTGATCTCATGGCCTGCTGATATAAGACTTTTAAGGATTCCCGCAGCAAAATCGGGAGTTCCCATAAAAAGAATCTTCAACTCTTTTCTCCTTTGTTACTGATCATTCTTCTCCGGACTCTTCCTCATTTTCATCCTCATCATCGTAAAGTGATTCATTATCCAAAAGATCACCCTCAACAATTTCGGTATAAAGATGTCCGTCAAGATGGTCAAGTTCGTGGCATATGGCTCTTGCAAGAAGCTCATCACCCTCTACCACTATAGGTTTCATATCCCTGTCCAGTGCCTCACATTTAACATGCATAGGTCTTGTCACGGTACCGGTCTTTCCCGGAACCGAAAGGCATCCTTCATAGCCTGTCTGCTCTCCTTCTGTCTCCACAATCCTGGGATTTATAAGGACCAGAGGATCTTCTCCTGTGGTATCTATAACAACTATCCTTTTAAGTACTCCCACCTGGGGAGCTGCAAGTCCCACTCCGTTGGCATCGTACATAGTCTCAAGCATGTCATCTATGAGCTGGCTGTTACGTTCATTCATCTCCTTAACTTCAAGACATACCTTATTAAGTACGGGATCTCCGAGTTCCCTTATATTTCTGAGTGCCATAGCTTATCCTTTCAATGATACTTAAAAAACTTATAATTCAACATTATTATTTTTTACTCCTTGCGTTTCAGCCTCACATCTGGCCCATGGGATCCAAGTCAAACTGTACATATATGTTTTTCAGATCGCAGGTCAAAAGATAATCCTCGACTTTCTGCCTGATATCCTTAAGCAAAACAGAATCGGAATTTTTTATATATATGACAAATCTGTAATAATCCTTGATCTTGCTTATTATGGCAGGTGCAGGTCCCAAAACCCTGAACGCACCATATGACTTTATCACATTTACGACATCCTCAGCAAGTTTGGAAGTCGCATTCTCATTAAGCCCGAAAAGCATGATGCCCATCATGTGAAGTGCCGGAGGATATCCCGCACTCATACGGTATGTCATCTCATCTTCATAGAATTTTTCATAATCCTGCGAAGCGGCAGAAACTATTGCATAATGCTCAGGCTGATAGGTCTGGATGACAGCATGTCCCTTTTTGTCTCCTCTTCCGGATCTGCCGGCCGCCTGTGTAAGAAGCGAGAAGGTTCTTTCAGAAGACCTGTAATCCCCTTCACCAAGGGACATATCAGCCGCAAGAATGCCCACAACAGTTACATTGGGAAAATCATGTCCTTTAACTATCATCTGAGTGCCGATGAGTATCTGGGCATCACCGGATGAAAACTCGGCAAGGATCCTTTCAAAGGCACCTTTTTCAGAAGTCGTATCCTTATCCATCCTGAGGACTTTTTTATCTGGATACATTTCTTTTATCCTGTCCTCCACCTGCTGTGTTCCGACTTTAAATGCAGAAAGGTACTTTGATCCGCATTCGGGACAAAGAGATGGCTTATCCATTATTTCTCCGCAGTAATGACAGACCAGCTTCCCGCCTTTGTGAAGGCTCATGGGGACTGCACAATGGGGGCAAAACAAGGGTTTGCCACACTCCCTGCATGAAATCTGTCCGGAAAAACCTCTTCTGTTCAAAAAGAGCATTACCTGTTCTCCTGAAGAAAGAGCTTCATCCATAAGGCTTTTGAGCCTTCGTGAAAACATGGACCTGTTTCTCTGCTTTAATTCTTCACGAAGATCTATTATCTCAGTTTCGGCAAGTTCGCCGCCTGTTGCCCTTTCAGTCAGTTTAAAAAGACGTGTTTTTCCGTCCATGCAGTCTTTGTAAGTTTCAAGGGAAGGAGTTGCCGAGCCCATCACAAATGCAGCTGACGACCGGCCTGCGATAAATCTTGCAACTTCTCTTGCATGGAACTTAGGAGTGTTTTCAGACTTATAACTTGTCTCATGCTCCTCATCCATAATTATAAGGCCAATGTTCGGAAAGGGCGTAAAAAGGGCGGATCTGGGTCCTATGATAATATCGATGTCCCCGTTTTCGGCTCTTTTACACTGATCGTATTTTTCGCCGGGAGACATCCTTGAATTCAGTACGCTTACCCTGTCTCCGAATTTTGCATAAAATCTGGCAAGAGTCTGGTACGTGAGGGCAATTTCAGGTATCAGAAAGATTACCTGCCTTCCCATAAGGACCGTTTTTTCTGCGAGCCTGATGTATACTTCAGTTTTTCCACTGCCGGTAATGCCGTGTATCAGATATTCGCCGCATCTTCCTTCGTCCATATCATGGGAAATGGCCGATACAGCAGCTTGCTGCTCTTCATTCAAAACGGTGTTTTTAGCCTCGGAGATCTCCGAAACTGAAGGTTTTCTGTACTCCTTTGTAGTTTCTACGCAGGCTGCACCGCTTTTTACAACGCTTTGGACGGTCTGGGCGCTGACTCCGAGATTATGGCTTATCCACTCACCGGGTATTCGCTCATTATCAAGAAGGGCGCTGTAAAGCTTTTCCTTGCCTTTTTGTTTTTTTCTGCTGCTTTCCGCAAGAAGAGCCATTATCTCTTCTCTTCCCAGTTTTCTGACCAAAACCTTTCTCTGGGTCTCCCTGACTTTTGATTTCACAGGGATCACAACCTTTAACGCCTGTGAAAGAGTTCCGCCGTAATTGTCTTTGATAAATGACGCGATCTCAAAACTTCTTTCAATGGCGCTTACGCTGCCCTCAACTATATCAGTAATATCCTTTATCTTATCCGGATCATAATCAGTACTGTCCTTTACGGATATAACATATCCTTTTTTTGGTATATTACCGTTCCCAAAGGGAATGATAACCCTGCTTCCCGCGCAAATAATACCGGATAACCTGTCCGGTATCCGGTAAGTAAAAGGTCTGTCAAGTTTTTCGATGCTGATATCGATTATAACCTCAGCATAGAGGACATCAGCAGTTTTTACGCCTTGCGATTGCATGTATTCATTATAACTCAAACCCCGCTTTACTTACAAACGAAAACAAGCCGTGGAATCCACGGCTTGCTTTCGTTTCTTATGAGGGGGGAGAATAACTAAACTGAATTAGTTATTTATGTATTATAATTTATACCTTATATGTGTCAAAAATGTGTCCAAAGCATAATAAATTCATAAAAATTCTTAAGAAACTATTAATAATATTTCAGTTTCCATAGAAAGCCTTTACATATAGTACTTCAGCCTGTAATCGACATTTTCGTTTCCTCTGTAATCATTGATTTTCAGCTCATAACAAATATTTATTTTTGCAGATCCGTTTTTTTCATAAAGTTCATTTAATAATTCGGGACTGTATTTTGATGAAATATAAGCATCAAATTCGTCCATATCTCCAAAATACGTCATCCTAAAGGTCCTTCTGCCGGAACGCACCATCAAAGTACCGTATTTCCTATCCTTTCCCATCCTGGAAACAGAAACAACTTCCGCATCCTTTTGGGCAAATAAAGCTCCGGGATTACCTGTTCCCACAGGCTCTATCTTTTCAAGATCTTTTAAAAGTTTTATTGAAGGATAATCCAAAGGCACCACTGCATCTATCATTACAGGTTTCTCCAGATCATCATCCGTCAAATCCGCATTTTCATTTAATTTTTCAGCAAGAGTCCGGAGGTTACTTTCATCAAGGGAAAATCCTGCAGCCATGGCATGTCCGCCCATCTTTGTAAAAAGTTCCTTAACCTCGGAAAACTTTTCGAACATATTATAAGCGGGTATTGACCTTCCGGACCCCTTAAGTCCCTCTTCTCCTTTAGTAATAACAAGCACAGGCCTGAAAAATCTTTCCTTGAGCCTTCCGGCTATAAGTCCTGCTATACTCTCATGTGCATCAGGCAGATAAATGACAAGAACCTTATCTTTTAAAAGTCCCTTCTCTTCTATCATTTTCACTGCAGATTCATAACCTGTAAGTGTCATGTCTTTTCGTTCGTCGTTAAGCTCACGTATCCTGACAGCGGACTTAAGGCATTCGGATCTGTCATCTGATAAAAGAAGCCCCACTGATTCAGCAGCACTTTCAAGGCGTCCGGTGGAATTAATGCTGGGGCCTATCACAAAGCCCATGGAATATGTGCTGAGATTTGAAGAAGAAAGGTTATTGGATTCCATCAGTGCTCTGATACCGATGTTTTCCGTTTTTTTCATATCTTCAAGGCCAAATCGAACTATAACCCTGTTTTCGTCAGTCAGTTCCATGACATCACAAACAGTTCCAAGAGCCGCAAACTGACGTGCCTTTAAAAGCGCATCCTTTAATTCCCCGGAAGATCTGCGTTTTTCAAGAGCTGTCATGAACTTATATGCAACCATTGCCCCGCATATGCCTTTGAAAGGATATATGCTTTCTTTTCTGTGAGGGTCCACCACCGCAATACAGGAAGGCAGTATTTCAATAGTTTTTCCTGCAGGATCCTCTTGGGTGGGCACCTGGTGATGATCTGTCACAATGACCTCAAGACCAAGTTCATAAGCATACTCTATCTGCTTTGCTGCGGATATTCCGTTATCGCAGGTAATTATCAGTTCCACTCCGTCATCAGATGCATCCTTTACCATTTCATCATTGATGCCGTATCCGTCCTTTTGCCTGTGAGGGATCGCATAAGATACGTTTCCTCCGGCGGCTTCAATGCAGGATACAAGGATATAAGTGGATGTAACTCCGTCAACATCATAATCACCTATAATGCGGATCTTTTTTCCGGAGTCTATATATCTTAAAAGCCCTTCTACGGCTTTATCCATATCAGGTAAAAGGAAAGGATCATGAAGCAGTTCTTCTCCGCCCTCCAGGTATTTTCTGGCATCCTCCACAGTTTCAGCGCCTCTGTTTCTGATAACACGGGCACAAAGAGGATCAATACCGAGTGCTTTCCCCCACTCGGTAAAATCACCGCTTTTTCTGATCTCTATCCATTTAGACATATGAACGCTCCATTATTATCTAAGGTTTGTATATCAAGTCTCAGCACACGCCTTTCGGCTCCGGTTCTCGCTCGCAGCGGTACTAAACTCATACTTCACTTCGTTCGTATTCGTTAAGTACCGACGGCTCGAAAGGGTGCTGATACTTAATATACAAACCTTTGTACTAAGTATAAGCTTATCGAATATTAAAAAAAGCGGGGATATAATCCCCGCTTTAAATGCAAGAAATTACTTGCTGCTCTTTGCAGGGAACTTATCCCTGAGGATAATGAGGAACGCTCCTGCAAGGCAAAGGGATGAATAACATCCGCATGCGATACCAACCATGAGAGGAAGAGCAAAATCCTTGATGCTTGATACACCGAAGAAGTAAAGCAGTGCAACCATTACGAAAGTCGTAAGGGATGTGAAAATACTTCTTGAGAGTGTCTGGGTGATACTTGCATTTACAACACCTGCAAAATCGGATCTTCCGCTCTTTGCCATATTTTCACGGACACGGTCAAATATAACGATGGTTGCGTTGATGGAGTAACCTACGATGGTAAGCATGCAGGCTACGAAGGTATTACTTACGGATACTCTTGCTACGGCGTAGAAGGCAAGCACTACCAGCACGTCATGAAGAAGTGCAAGAACTGATGAGAAACCGAAGCGGATATCCTTAAATCTGACCCTGATGTAGATCAGCATGCAGAGAATTGCAACAACAACCGCGATGATGGTATCTCTCTTCATCTCATCGGAAATGGTGGATGAAATGGTCTCAGTCTGGATGCTTGAGGAATTAACTCCGAACTGGGAAACAAGAGCCTGTTCAAGAGCACTTCTTGTCTCTGACTCAAGAGTCTGGGTCTTGAAGATTACCTCATTGGAATTCTGTACGGTCTGAACCTGTACGGTGCTGCCGGTAACCTGTTCAATAAGGGGAACTGCAGTTGCATTCAGATCTTCAAGAGTATGACTTTCATTGAAATCAACGGTTGTAGCGGTACCTCCAACGAAATCAAGTGAGTAGTTAAGGGCACCGATGCCGTTTGACTTATTGACACCCATGAAAACAAATCCCACAACAATTGCCATAAGGGATATGGTGATAAAAATACCCTTCTTTGAAAGGAAATAAACTGTCTTGGTTTCTTTTCCTTTACCGTACAGTTTAACCGATCTGAGACCGATTGCATAAAATGCTTTCATCAGCCACTTGGTAATGAAAAGTGCGGTAAACATTGAAACCACAATACCGAGAGCAAGGGTCTGGGCGAAACCTTTGACATTGGAAGGACCCAGGAGCATAAGAACTACAGCTGCAATAAGGGTTGTAACATTACCGTCGATGATTGCTGAAAGAGCCTTGCTGTATCCGGTATTTATTGAACTATCAACACTGTCTCCTTTTCCAAGTTCCTCTCTGATACGTGCAAATACGACAACGTTAGCGTCGACAGCCATACCGATTGAAAGGATGATACCTGCAATACCGGGAAGGGTAAGGGTAAGAACATCATTAAATCCTATAAGGAGAAGTACTATAAGTGCTACATAAAGGCAAAGAGCAATTACTGAGCAAAGACCGGGAATGAAATATACGGCGATCATAAATACGGCGATGATCGCAAGTCCGATGGCACCAGCCTTAAGTGATGTATTGATAGCATCGATACCAAGCTGTGCACCTACAACCTTGGAATGGAGTTCTTCAAGTTCAAGAGAAAGTCCGCCGATCCTTATGGTTGATGCAAGCTTATCAGCTTCATCAAATGTGAAATTTCCGGTAATGGAAGCCTGACCGTTGGAAATGGTCTCATTTACTCTGGGAACAGAAACGAATTTTCCGTCATAATAAATAGCAATGGTCTCATATCCGTTGGCAACAGCCTTGGCAGTAGCCTGTCTGAACTTCTCAGCACCCTGAGCGGTGAGAGCAAGTGAAACGGCATACTCCATATTGTTCATATTGTCGCTCTGTGATACAGCTCTTGCATCCTCAACATCAGTACCTGTTATAACAACAGAACCGTCTGCAATAAGCTCATCAATGCTCTTTAACAGATGATAATCATTGGAATAAGTTCCGTCAGCATTGGTAACCACCTGACCCTGGTAATTGGCATTACCGTTAGAATCGGTAGCGCTTATGAAATAAAGGGTTCCGGGGCTACCCAGCTGTGCGAGAATTTCCTCTGCATCGGTAACACCGGGGATCTCGATGGCAATTCTGTTGGATCCCTCCTGATAAACCTGAGCCTCGGTGGAATAATTTGCAACTCTCTGCTGGAGCTTATATATGGTATCGGACATATCTGTTTCGGAAGGATTCTCATCTCCCACAACCTGATATGTGATACTTACACCTCCCGCAAGATCAAGACCAAGCTTGATATCGGAGGCATTTCCCGTACCTTTTCCGTCATATCCCCAAATGTCCATAAAGCCCAGAAAAGCCGTGAGGGCAATTACGATGAGAATAACAAGGACAGCCTTACTTTTTTTCATGACCTAAAAATTCCTTTCAAATTAATGCAAAAAAACCAAACAAAAAGATACTACTACCTATTTGAAGAAAAATCAATCATTTACCCCGTCCGGAGTCTTTTTATCACCGAATGCGGAAGCACATTTAAGCATGATCGCACATTCTACGCGCTTTTTCTCAAGTTCGCATCCCACTTCATAGCTGGAATTGATATCATTTCCGAAATTGTAGGAATTGGCGGCACATCCTCCGCTGCAGTAGAATTTTGCAAAACAGTCCTTGCAGGCAGGCTTTGAATAGACATTGCACTCGGCAAACATACCGGAAATCTCGGGTTTTGTGATACCCTCATCCACATTTCCCAGTAAAAACTTCTCATTTCCAATGAACTGATGGCAGGGATAAAGGTCTCCCCAGGGAGTTACAGCCAGGTACTCGCATCCTGCTCCGCATCCGGAAAG
>ONTX01000230.1 GCA_900320825.1 uncultured Lachnospiraceae bacterium
GGGAATAAGCAGAATGACATACTGAACAAATGCCCTGTTTTCCTTACCACGGAGCATTCTTCTGAATATTAAAGAAGCAAGCAGCGAGATCATCACAAATACCGCTGCCACATCAAGATAATAAACTCTCTGCATACTATCCTTTCGTCATAATAATACCTATAAAAACATAGTTACATATTTCCGAAGGGTTGTAAATAAAACAGACGTTTTGTTTATTAAAAATTAATATTATTTAAGTAATTTTTCGTCCAGGTGCTTCATGATCACTTCTTCAAGCCTTCTTGCATTTATGGGCTTGGACAGATATTCGTCAAATCCCTGTCTGATATATTCATCCCTGGACCCGGAAAAAGCGTTTGCGGTGATGGCGATAAACGCAGTTCCCGTCTTTTTGACTCTCTCTATCTGCCTGGCTCTCTTCAGAGCTTCAACTCCGTCCATATCAGGCATTATGTGATCAAGAAGAACCACATCAAAACTTTCATCGGAGAGCACCTCCAGCATCTCATTTCCGCCGGCCGCCTGTTTGACTTTTACCTCTGTTTCCTTAAGAAGCATTGCCTCAAGAGAACGGTTTATCTCATTATCGTCAACAATAAGAACCCTGGCATCAGGTGCCCTGAAAAGAGGACCTTCAGCTTCCGTACTCTTCTCCGGTTCGGAAGAATCCTCAACCAGGTCCGACTCCTCTGCAAGTCTCTGGGGAATCCTTACAGTAAAAACAGAACCCTTTCCGTAAGTACTCTCCACCGTGATCTTACCGTCCATCATCTCCGTGATCTTCGATACGATGGTAAGTCCAAGACCTATGCCCTGGGTATTGTTGGTAAACACATCTCCGGAACGGTCAAAGGAACCGAATATCTTGGCAAGTTCCTCCTCCTTAATGCCTATTCCGGTGTCGGATATCCTGATCTCCAGCATTACATTGTTGTCATCGACCTCGGAAGAGCCCACATACATGATGACGCTTCCCTTTGATGTAAATTTTACGGCATTGGACACCAGATTGATCATTATCTGTCTGAGTCTTACGCTGTCTCCCACCAGGACATCGGGAATGAGCGAACCGGTATTGCAGCTGAGCTTAATGCCCTTTTCTTCCGCAGCGGGCTGGCATATGCCATATACCTCACGGCATAGTTTTTCCATCCTGTAGGGCGACATCACTATGCTGGTCTTACCGGATTCAAGTTCGGAATAATCTATTATCTTATTGATGATATCCATCAGACCGTTACCTGCGGTAAAGATATCCCTTGCATATCCGGTTATATACTCATCATCACTTTCCCTGAGTATCAGCTCGTCCATTCCAAGAATCGTGTTCATGGGTGTTTTTATCTCACGGGAAATCAGCGAAAGAAATTCGCCCCTTGCAAGTTCGGCTCTTCTGGCCTCAAATCTTGCCTCATCAAGATTTTTCAGTGCATCCTGAAGACCTTCATAATCGGGGGTTTCAACGAACAAAAGCAATATCAGCACAGCGATGGAACCAAAGAAAAACGTAAGAAGAGTTCCGGGGAAAACAAAATTCTGAAGGACAACTCCCACAAGGACAACTATAAATCCGGAAAAGCAAACCAGCTCCCTTGAATTCATTTCCTTGTGATGAATCAGGGAAAACATCACACCAAAGAATATAAAAAAGACTGTAGCCACAGATGGAAGTATATGAAGAGGTCCGAACATATACTTTCCGTTCTCAAAGAAAAAGATCCAGCCGGTAAATATATTTATTACCAAAACCGCTGAATATATGATCATCACGATAACGGTAAAGAGCTTTGAAAGTCTGCAGGCTTCAGTCTCTAAGGAAACATAAGCTTCCGTATAACAAAGATATGCAAAGCCCGTAAATCCCGCAAAGAAAAAATAAACCGTATTGATGATAAGCGATGCTGTGACACCGAATTCATCAATACGGCTTATGGAAACAGCACCGATCACATCAGATACAAGTCCGCACAGAACAGACACAAGAAGAATAAGGAACTTTTTATATCTGTCCGTACGTTTCCTTCTCATATGAAGGAGACATATTATGACTATCGACACAAAAAAGATCGATGCAGTTTCATAAGATATATTGTAACTATTCATAATAAACAGTATACAACAATGATAATGGGAAAATTATTAATTAATTATAAAATATCGTCAGTGCGCTCCTCCTGCTCCTTCTGTACTTCAGGGAGAGCAGAGAGCATGGGTTTTTCTTCTTTTCCTTTGATAACTCTGTCAACATAATTCCTGGTGATCTTCATGACGGTTCCGCTCAGTGCCAGAACACCGATGAGGTTGGGCATCGCCATAAGTCCGTTGAAGGTATCGGAAAGATCCCATGCAAGCGTAAGATCCATGGTTGCTCCGAATACGATAAATACAACAAATATTACTTTATAGACCATGATAGCCTTGGTTCCGAAAAGGTATTCAAAAGCCTTGCTTCCGTATACGCTCCATCCGAGAACGGTGGAAAAAGCAAAAAGTGTGATGGCGATGGCGATAAACCAGCCTCCGAACGCACCCAGGGTTCCTTCAAAGGCTTCCGCTACAAGTGCGGTCTTTTCGGATGTGGAGATCATATGGCCGGTCTCAAGATCCATAACACCGGAGGTAAGTACAGCAAGAGCTGTGAGAGTACATACAACTATGGTATCCGCAAACACCTCGAATATTCCCCACATTCCCTGTCTTACAGGCTCTTTTACATTTGATGCGGAGTGAACCATAACGGAAGATCCCAGGCCCGCCTCATTGGAGAAGACCCCCCTCTTCATTCCCATGGTAACAGCTGCCTTGACACCGCTTCCAACGATTCCGCCGGCTGCAGACTTCAGTGCAAAAGCTCCCTTGAAGATAGATACGAAAACAGGTCCTATAAGTGATGCATGAGCCACAACTATAACTATGCATCCGATAACATAAAGAACTGCCATAAAGGGAACAAGCTTCTCTGTTACGCTTGCGATCCTCTTAAGTCCTCCGACAATAACAAGTGCTGCAACGACCATAAGGAATATGCCGGTCACAAAATAAGGGATACTGAAAACAGAGTTTAAGTTAACGGCTATGGAATTGATCTGGCTCATATTTCCGATTCCGAAAGATGCAAGAATACAGAAAATGCTGAAAAGCACAGCAAGAACGGCACCTATCTGCTTACAGCCCTTTTTACCGCCCAGTCCTTCCTTAAGGTAATACATGGCACCGCCGCACCACTCTCCTTCGGAATTCTTGCGTCTGTAGTAAATACCCAGAACGTTTTCAGAGTAGTTGGTCATCATTCCGAAAAATGCCACGATCCACATCCAGAAGATAGCTCCGGGACCTCCGGTTGCAAGAGCTGCAGCAACACCGGCAATATTTCCGGTTCCTATGGTAGCCGCAAGAGCTGTGCAAAGACTCTGAAACTGGCTGATCTGTCTGTCGTGCTGAGCTGTATGCGCAGTGACATGCTTATTCTTAAAGATACCGCCCAGGGTATTGGAAAACCAGTGCCCGATATGGCTTATCTGGAAAAATCCCGTCAGAAGTGTCATAAGTATACCGGTTCCGACGAGAAGGACAAGCATGGGAAGGCCCCACACAAATCCGTTTACCGCATCATTTACATTGGATATAACGCTCACTTTTTTCTCCTTTTTTCCGGGAAGGTGCCTGCGGATGCAGGCTGAAAACTCCGCCTTACTTTCAAAAAAACAGACGCCAATAAAGAATACTTATTGGCGCCTTTACCACACTACTATATTAAAATGTTTAGACCATAAACGCAAGTTTTTTTTACACGCAAAATGATCACTCAAAATACGGGCCGCTTACGGTGGAAACGATCATATCCAAATCACCGGAAAAAACCGTCCTTTTTGCTCCTTCGAAAGTGATGATCATATGGCTTCCTTTTTTTACATCCCTGCCATGAACTGTCCCGCTGCCCTCCAGGACGCTGGCATTTATAAAGGGAGCATCGGACTCAAGGACAAACTCTCCCTTAACTCTGATCCTTGCTACCCTGTAATATTTGCAGTCGGTAATGAGCACCATAGAATTATCCGCACAATGTGCAGATTTTTTTACCATCTCTTCGGTGCTCTTTGAAGGAACTTTTATGACATCCTTACTTTCCTTATGGTGAAGGGGTCTCTTCTTTCCGTCCTTTTCCCTGTCGTAATCATAAAGCCTGTATGTGATATCGCTTGTCTGCTGGGTTTCAAGAACCGACAATCCTGCAGACATGGCATGCACGGTTCCGGGATCTATCTGCACCACATCCCCGGGGCTTACGGGAACAACCCTTATAAGATCACCCCATCTGCCGTTATCGATCATATCGAACAATTCCTCTTTGGTGGTTGCATTATGGCCGATAACTATCCTTCCTTCATGAGGGCTGTGGAGCACATACCAGCTTTCAGTCTTACCCCAGGATCCGTTCTCATGGGCAA
>ONTX01000362.1 GCA_900320825.1 uncultured Lachnospiraceae bacterium
CTCAAGGACGACCCGGAAATTGCAGTATTTGCTCCGTATCATGGATTTGAAGAGAAGATTCCGGAAGAGGTAAAGAAGAGCGTTGAAGATGCCCGTGCTCAAATAGAAGCAGGTGAGTTGGAAATTCCTGTGATTGAGACCCCGACCGAAGATTGATCACTTGGCTGAGACTGCATTGGTTCTATCCAGTGCAGTCATTTTATTGCCGCCTATAGAGATTTTGCTGGATAACCTGAATCAAAAGGCATATGGAAAGAGAATGAATCATGGATTTACTAGAATTACGAGGGATAACAAAACGTTTTGGTTCAAACACTGCCAATGATCATATCGATTTTACAGTGCGCGAAGGTGAGATCCACGCACTGTTTGGAGAAAATGGAGCTGGAAAGACGACTCTCATGAATATCCTCTTCGGGCTTTATGATGCGGATGAAGGTGAGATCTTTTTCAATGGGAAGAAAGTCAATATCCATAGTCCACTTGACGCAATTGAACTTGGGATTGGTATGGTTCATCAGCATTTCATGCTCGTACAGAGGATGACACTCCTCCAGAATCTGGTTCTCGGACTTAAGCCGGAGGGATACCCACTTTATAACAAAAAACGTCTTCTCAATAAATTTGAGTCATTAGCTGAGCAGTATGGACTTGCTATAGATCTGAATACTCCTGTCAGGCAGCTTTCTGTCGGAGCGCAGCAACGTGGCGAAATTATGAAAACGCTGTATAGAAATGCGAAACTGATTATTCTGGATGAGCCTACAGCTGTCTTAACGCCACAGGAGACGGAAGACTTTTTTGCCATTTTAAAGTCTCTGAAATCGAATGGTCACAGCATTATTCTTATTTCACATAAACTTCAGGAGCTGATGGACAACACAGATCGGGTCACAGTCCTGCGGGATGGTAAGGTAGTGACAACAGTCAACACAGCTGAGACAACACCCAAAGAGCTCTCCAATTATATGATAGGGAGAGAATTGAGTGACGCACCGTATCAGCGTATAGATCTGAGTCAGGAAGATACGCTTCCGCTTCTGGAAGCAGAACACGTCACGATTCGCGAAAAGAACGGGCTATTTTCATTGAACGATATATCTCTTTCACTAAACAAGGGTGAGATCCTTGGCGTTGCCGGGGTAGATGGAAATGGTCAGAAAGAACTGGCTGAAGCTATTACTGGAATACGGAAGCTTACAGAAGGCCGCATTATTCTGGAAGATACAGATATCTCCAGCCTCTCTGTTCGGCAGCGGTTTGAAAAAGGTATTTCGTATGTCTCAGACGACAGGCATGCAGACAGTCTTATTATGGATGCCGATGTTCAGGATAATACGATTCTTCGCCAGTACTACAGATCGCCCTTTTCAAACCGGGGCGTAATTAATCGAGAAAAAGTAGTAACGGAAAGCAATAATCTGATTGAACAGTATCATATCAAAACGGACAGTCTACAAAGTAAAGTGAGACTGCTTTCCGGCGGAAATCAGCAAAAACTGATTCTTGGAAGAGAATTATCTGGAACCCCAAAGCTGGTTGTTGCATGTCAGCCAACACGTGGTCTTGATATAGGTGCGACTGAGCAGATGCGTGGCTACCTTATGGATTGCAGAAACAAAGGAAATTCGGTTCTACTGATCTCTACAGATCTGGATGAGATCATCCGTATGGCTGATCGTATCCTTGTTATCAATTCCGGAACGGTTATGGGAATCCTGAAAAACGAGAATCCTGATATAAACCTGATTGGCAGAATGATGGCAGGTGAAAAGCAGGAGGAATCCGCATGATGATAAAACGCTTTTTGACAGTAGCAATAATCGCCACTATAACGCTGTTCCTTATGGTTATTCTGATACTCGCAGCGGGTGCAGATCCGGGAAGGGCAATCTCTGCTTTTTGGATAGGAGTGTTTGGCTCAACAACCGGATTTGCTGAGATATTTGTTAAAGCTACACCCATAATACTGGTTTCATTAGGGGTTGCGGTATCATTTCAAACTGGTTTTTTTAATATTGGCGGTGAAGGACAGTTCTATATGGGAGCATTGGCCAGTGCGTTTGTTGCCCTTAAGATGAATTGGATTCCTGGAATTCTACGTATAATCCTTTGCGCTGTCGCCGCAATGATAGTTGGAGCCGGATGGTCTTTAATACCAGCTATCATGAAAACAAAACTGAAGATATCAGAAACGGTCAATACGATAATGATGAATTATATTGCTCTGATGATTATTGGTATTGTGATCCGCGGACCTCTTCAGGAAGAAGGAAGTTCCTTCCCACAGACCGGACAGATTGATAAGTCTGCACGCCTCCCACAGTTATGGATGCCAACGAGGCTGCATCTGGGAATCGTAATTGCTGTTATTACAGCATTCATTGTCTGGTTTATTATGAAACGTTCAACCCTGGGCTTTGAAATGCGTATGGTTGGAAACAATAAACGCTGTGCATCTTGTCTTGGAATGCCTGTTACAAGAAGTCTGCTGCTTTCTGCAGCAATGGGTGGAGGTCTTGCCGGTCTTGCAGGAATGAGTGAACTTCTGGGTGTTCAATTCCGTTTACTGGAAGGTCTGTCCTCTGGCGTGGGATACACGGGTGTTCTGATTGCACTTCTCGCATCAAACCAGCCTCTTGGGGTATTACTTGTTTCTATAATCTATGCTTTTTTCCAGACTGGTGCGAACACAATGCAGCGACAGGTTGGGGTTCCTGCAGCAATTGTGCAGATAGTAACTGGAATGATCGTTATTATCATGCTCTCAAGATCCCTGATTGATAAACTGAAGAAAAGCAGGACAGTAGGGAGGCTGAACTGATATGACAGAATACATAATCTCTTTCATTGAAGCTATGATCCGCATGTCGGTTCCTCTCACTTTTGCAGCGCTTGGCGAAGTAGTCTGCGAGAGATCCGGCATTATAAATATCGGGATAGAAGGTTCTCTCTTAAGCGGAGCATTCTTTGGATACCTTACCACCTACCATTCCGGAAGTCTTATTCTGGGATTTCTGGCTGGTATCGCAGCAGGAATTGTAATCAACCTAATCCATGCGGTGCTGTCAATCTATCTTTGTCAGGATCAGACCGTTTGCGGAGTAGCTTTAAATATCCTTTCTTTAGGGTTTATTACATTCCTGTTTACCTTGTCTGAAAGCAGTGCTGGAACGGAAAGCATAAATACGCTGGGCAAGATATCAATCCCTGGTTTGTCTTCCATTCCCATTATTGGAAGGATCCTTTTTCAGAATGACCTCATTGTATACTTGATGTTTGTTCTTATCATTCTGCTCATGTTTTTTTTCAACAAGACATTTTGGGGCTTGTCTCTGGACGCAGTTGGCGAGAATCCGCAGGCTGCGGATACCGCTGGCATCAGCGTTTTTTCCTGGAGATATATTGCTGAGATATTCTGTGGGGCAATGTGCGGGATTGGCGGTGCATATCTGACTCTGGTTCAAGTAGGCAGGTATACCAATAATGTTACGAGCGGCAGAGGCTATATCGCACTTGCCATCGTTGTCTTTGGTCGACGAAGTCCTGTAGGTGTTTTCGGCGCTGCATTATTTTTTGGCGCAGTAAATGCATTGCAGTTCCGTCTTCAAAGCATGGGGGTGCCATTGCCGACGCAGTTTCTTACCGGGCTGCCATATCTTATGACAGTCTTTGCGCTCCTCATAACTGCAGGTAAAGGAACCGATCCAGAAAGCTTATCCAAACCATATCTTAGGAATATGCGCTGACCCAGTACTAATGGAGGATTATTTATGTTTGCTCTTAAAGGAATTATTATTCATACGCCAACCAAGGATACTTTGGAAATTCACGAGAATGAGTACGTTCTTGTTAGTGATGATGGGATTTGCGAAGGTATCGTAAGTCTTCTGCCAGATGCCTATCAGAAGGCGAAAGTTTACGATTATACAGACTGCTTTATCTTCCCGGGAATGTGTGATATGCATGTTCATGCCCCTCAATATGGATTTCGAGGTATGGGGCTCTTAATTGATGGCGACTCAGACTGGAGTACTTGGTTCGATAATTATTCTTTCCCGGAAGAGAGTCAGTATAAAGATCTTGGTTATGCTGAAAAGGCATATTCGAGATTTGTGAATGATCTTCTAACAAAAACAACAACAACCAGAGCATCTGTTTTTGCAACGATCCATAGACCTGCGACAGAGTACTTAATGAAAAAAATGGCTGAAGCAGGTTTCTCCGCTTTTGTCGGAAAACTGAATATGGACCGCAATTCTAAATATGGTTTGATAGAAACGATGGAGGAATCCATAGAAGAAACGGAACGATGGCTGGAAGATACAGCATCTCCTGAATATGGAGATGTTAAGCCGATCATCACTCCGAGATATACACCTAGTTGTACAGACCCTCTTATGGAACAGCTTGGTATCCTGGCAGAGAAATATCAGGTTCCGGTACAATCTCACTTATCTGAGAATCTGGAAGAAATAGAATGGGTCAAACAGCTTAAGCCGGAAATCTCCTTCTATGCGCAGGCATACGATATGTATGGGCTGTTTGGTTCAAAGGTTCCTACCGTAATGGCGCATTGTATTTACCCTCTCGATGGTGAGTTTGAACTATTAAAAAACCGAGATGTCATGGTGGCTCATTGTCCGGCGTGTAATCTTTCAGCTGCAAATGGAATCGCACCGGTCCTTGACTATCTTGAAGCAGGCATCAAGGTCGGTTTGGGTAGCGATATGGCAGGAAGCTATACGCTAAATCTCTTATATAATATTACCGCTGCCATTAATGTCAGTAAGGCCAGGTTCTTCATGATTGAGCAAAATGGAGATCCATATGCAAAAAAACACTTCCTAAGTGTAGCCAATGCTTTTTATCTTGCCACAAAAGGCGGCGGGCAGTTCTTTGGAAAAGTTGGAAGCTTTGAAGAGGGTTACGAATTCGATGCTGTTGTGTATGACAGCAGAATGCTAAACGACTTCCGTGAACGCTCTGTCGAAGACCGGTTCCATCGGCTCTTATGGACTTTCGAGCAAGCAATGATTTGTTCAAAGTTCATAAGAGGGAAACTCGTTTATGAGAATCCTGAATTCTAAACCATGAAGCTATCCAGCGGAATTGCCCCCAATCCGGAGCAAGGGCTTAGTACTGTTAACATAACACGTGTCCTTGTTGGATAAAGATAGTAACCTGATAGCTGATTTTGCCCAGACACTGTTTCAACCATAAAAAAGAATTCAAAAAAGTCGTGAGACAGGATGAGAAAAAATCCAGAAAAAACCTCATTTTCTGAGACGGAACAACACTAATGAGACCAAAGGAAAATCAGGCTGTGTTAGAGTGTATTCGTCAAAAAGGGGCTGACCGAAGAATACATGTTGAAAGGAATCGCTTAGGCGGTTCCTTTTTCTTAGCAAAAATGTCCGTA
>ONTX01000286.1 GCA_900320825.1 uncultured Lachnospiraceae bacterium
AAGATTGGAATGGCAGATTACTTCATTCAGAACCTCAGCATCCTGAAGTCAACTTTTGACGATAAGGAAGCACCTCCCGAGCAGCTTTGCTTCATGAACGGCAAGACCACCGGGTATTTTGTCCCGGCCTGTGAACAGTATTTCTTCAAAAATTTCGGGGATATTGAGGAAGATTATGTAAAAGAAATGTTTGATGGCTTTATGCAGGAAGCTGTTGATAAGCTTAATTCCATGCCCCCTGCCATGAACGCCGAAGACGTTCAGACATTCTCAAACCTTATGTCTCCCGCAATGGAACTCGGAGAGTATTTCGAAGAACTGGCTCCCGTTGCCGAAAAGATAGCAATGGATGTAAACGGCAAGGTTGCAACCAGTCTGATAAGTAACGATGCCAGGGACACCAAACCCAAGATAGCAACCAAGGAATTCGATACCGAGTGCAAAAACCTGGCTGCGGATATATATGACAAGGTAGAGAATGCAAAGAATAAAGTTGTGGTAGATCCCGATCTTCCCGGTGCAGGCAATTTCCAGATGGAAATACTGGATTTCATGCAGCTTGAAGCTGACGCACTGAAAAACGGCATTCACTTAAGTGATCCCTCTGCGATCAACCAGGGCTTCAGACTTATGTCCACCCTGATGCCCCAGCTTGGTTTCAATAATTTCAAGCCCGAAAACAAGCAGGCTGTTGATGAAGCACTTAAGGAATATCCTCTTGATAAGCTGGCTCACCTTTGCAATGAAATGCAGAAGAAGCAGAACGAGTACAGCAAGAACTCTCTGAATATGTCAGAGGCTGAAAAAGAAGAATACAAGAACTGGATGAACCATAAGAACCTGGAACTTCTTGAGTTGTCACAGAATCTTTACGAAAAATCCTTAAATCCCAGCGAAAAGACAATTTCCCTGTTTGGAAAAGCCGATCTTCTCACAAACCAGAATACCGGTTTCATCGGAAACAGAGGTCTTCGCGCCACAATAGATACCATAAACGAGCAGTTCTTTAAACCCAGCATCCCTGCTGAACAGGTCAATGCCTGGGATGATGCCCTTGACAATTTCACGACAAAACGTTCCTTTGTATTCAAGAGTGAATCCGACGAGCATGTGGCAGTAAGGGAAGCAGCCGAAAAGGTACTTGAAAATATGCAAAAGCTCCAGGCCGGTGTATATACGGATAGAGACGGCAAGGTTCGTCCCTTGGGACTTGAAGAAAAAGAGGCCCTTATAAACGAAACCGTAGACAAGCTCAACACACTGTCTACCACCACACAGGATTACATTGACCACGCAACCAAAAACGGCACCAAAATTCCCGGCACCCCTGCCGGAAAGACCAGACTTGAAGGTGCAGAGAGCATGAAGAATCTCATTCAGGGTCTTCAGGATACCCTCTCCAGAGAACAGGAAAAGGATTACAAGATCTCCAAGGATCACTTCGTAGATCAGAATGTTAAAAAAGCCTCTAAGGAAGAAGGCAGAAAGTCACTGAACGTAAATTCTCTCGTCAAGCAGGAGGAACTTGCAAATCCCAAGCCCGAACGCAGAAACAGTGTTCACATTCCGAATAAACGCCCTCAGATCGACGGTCCCGCAAAGAACGCAAATGTTCAGGGCGGAAAGGCAAAATAATACAAGGAGGAGATCCAAATGCCACCCAGAAAAGATGCACGGCCTTCACGCACAAACGAACTACTTAAATATTACTCAAAACTGAAAACAGACGAAGATAAGATCGACTTTGTATTCGGGCAATATTCCCAGAAGAATATAAATATGATAAGGATCAACCCGGATGAAGATGACCTGGTGGGAAGTCTGAGTGATGAAGTCTTCTTTCCCAAGACTGTTAACGATCAGGGAGTTGAAGTTGTTGATACGGAAAAGTGCAAAAAGGCAGTAAAATATTTTTGCAAGATGATGGTCCAGTACGAATATCTCGCCGGACTCGAATATAAAAAGAATCTGGACTCACTGCCCGAAAACCAGGAAAACAGGGAAGTTACAGCTGCATACCTTACCAAATATTCCGTTCCCGGAAGTTACCGCGAGCTGGGAAATGCGATATTGGGAAGCGTCGG
The DNA here is from genome assembly GCA_900320825.1 of uncultured Lachnospiraceae bacterium. Lineage (GTDB taxonomy): Bacteria > Bacillota > Clostridia > Lachnospirales > Lachnospiraceae > AC2028. The sequence goes on from ONTX01000286.1 coordinate 2,085, forward strand.
CCTGGGTGCACCTGCAAACATTCCCATTCCTGAGATGGTAGCAAACTACATGGATGAGGCCAGACTTGAAATTTCAGCCACCCTTACCGATGAGGAAAGGGAAATCTTTAACATGGGAATAGATCTGGCAGGCAAGGACCCTAAGATCTTCGATCACCAGTCTCCCCAAAAATGCGGTCTTACCAAACAAAAGATCCGGGAAATCGAAGACAGTTCATTCAATTTCATCGTTGGAAGTATCGACAGAAACTGGATGAGTGATGATACCATGGATAATGATCAGGTCATCACATATTACCAGCATGATGCCGAACGAAACGGCAGAATGCAGCAAAGGTACATGTCCATCGATGATCCCGAAAAAAAGCTTGATTTCATCGTAAACGGCAGTCTGGGCTGTCATCTTAAGACCCAGATCACAAGCAAGCTCATACATCGTTCCGAAGGCAACGGTGATCCTTTCAGTGATAATGAAGTCACCGTAACCAATGACGGATTATTTTCAGAGGCCGAAAAAAAGGAATTCGGCAAATGTCTTGCGGATTACCTGTCTCCCAAAAAGCCGGACGGAACCCCTGATTTTGATGAATTCGAAAAGAGATTCGACGCCCTTGCCGGAAAATATCTGAGTCTCAGGGATGCTCAGGGACAGTTTATTGAGGAATGTAAAGATAAAACAAATGAGCAGGGAGAGTATTCGGTGACAAAAGCCGGTTCCACGGGAGTTTTCAAAAAAGGAACCGAATATCATGTATCAGAAAAACTGTGCCCCGAAGCAATCAAGGCAAATGCCCTCATGCAGAGCCTGGAAGATGTTTTTAGCGCTGATGCTGCAAATTCAGAATATATCCAGGATTATCACGCAAGAAAAGGGGTTAATAAGCCTCTGTCCTCCAACAGAAGAATGATGAAGGACGCTTTCAATAAAGCCGTGGAGGATAAGGCTAATGAGGATATCCTTGGAAGTACCGGATTTTTCACATACAAGGACGCAAAAGCAAAGAGCCCTGCTAATTTTGAATCCGAGGATCTGAATAAGATCGGCAATAAGTTAGCTTCATCAATGGCATCCGAAGAAAAGAAGGAAATGTCCTGGAAGGAGCCCTGGAATGATATTAACCTGGACCAGCTGAAAAAACTGGACAATCTTTACTCACAGGTAAAGGATGCTGACCACTGGTATCATATCGATTCAAATGAATTCAAGGAATTTAAGGCTTCTTTGGAAAGTGCCCACAAAAAGTATGAATCTCTCCGGGATATCGGAAGAAATATCAACGAGCGTGAAAAGAGAGAGATCCAGTCCATATTTGATAATGTACAGAATAAGTCCGTAAAATATCTGGGCGATAAAGCCCAGAAAGCCAGAGGCACGGACATGGGTGAAGACCGTTACCAGATCGCTCTTTCCTCACTTGACGTTGCAAGTCACGGAAAAGCAAAGGAAACTGTTGATTTCCACAACACCTTCAGAGTCCGCAGCGGCTCCAAGTCCGTATCCTTTAATGAACTTACCGAAAGGTCCACACAAAACTCCAACCAGAGAAAGGAAGCCATCAAGGCAAGAAGAGAAGCCGAAAAGAACAAAAACAAGGGCAGGCTTGTCAATGACAACGGACCGGAAGTCAGGAGAAAATCCAAATAAGGAAATCATTAAAACCGGAAAGCAGAAGCTTTCCGGTTTTATTCTATCGGGATATAACAGTTTGTATTATGAAACAGGTTGTGATACGAAACATGTTTTTAAATGATCATGCAAAATGGGTTCTACAAAATGTTAGGACGCTTTGAAGAAGCTGCAACGCTTTTTCTGGGCTCATCTTTTGCTTTCGGAGCATGATCAGGCTTTCTTTCTGCTTTCATCATATTCTTAAGTTCTTCTTTTTCAAGCTTTCTTCTTTTTTCGCTTTGTACTTTCTCCAGTGACCGTCCTACCGTCTTACCCTGCCTTTCCAAAAGGTCATCGATCTTGGTCTTCTTGTTAGGCATCTCCACGGTGATCTTCTTAATGCTATTAAGTGACTTATCCCCTAAACTCCTGGCATCTTTTGATAAATTATACCTCACTCTTCCGTCACCGATATTTCCTTTTAAGATGCCGCTGTGAGCTTCTTCATATGCCTTTCCTGCTTCAGAAAGCTTCTTAAGAGAATCTTCCACCTTCGTGATGGTACTTCTTCCATTAAGTTCACTTACTTCTTTCAGAGCATCATGAAGCCTGTCATATGTTCCTGAATTGGTACCGAACTTTTTTGTTTTTTCAAGCTTTTCCAATAGTTCAAGGGCTTCAGATGCGATCCCGAGAACCTCGGACTTGAGCCGCCCGACTTTTCCGATACGCTTCTCTTCACGGGCAAGCTGACGCTCGGCCTTCCCCTCTTTTTCCTTCTCCGGCTTTACATCCAGACCGTTTTTAAGGTAATTATATTCTCTCTGCACGCCTGTCAGAAGGTGGCTGATAAAGTTAAGCTCTTTGTTTTCCTCGGGATCGGCGATCGGAAGCTTTACGGATCTCATATATGCTTTGCAGCGGTCCCGTACAAGCTTCTGGGCATTCATATATTCGTCCTGCTTTTCCGGATCATCCCAAAGCTCTGCCTCAATATGCTCCATCTGCTCCAGAGCTGTGCGGATAAGCTCTGTCTTTCTGTTTTTACTTCTAAGCACAGTGGACTTTGTATGCTCGAGATTTTCATGAAGCTGTTCATACTCTTCCTCACTCTTGTAGGAATAAGTGATATCATGAGTTGCAAACCAGTGCAGAGCAGCTTTCTTAAGGGTATTCAGACGTCTTACCTGAAGACCGTCATTTCCCTCAAATGCAACCTGTGCAAGTCTGTCTATCTGTGAAAAATTATCAACCCGGATAAGGTTTAATTTTTCATCCGTAAAATATACTCCTTTGGGGAGTTCTGAAATACCGCTTGATCTGTAGTATTCTCCGGTAGCGGGATCAAAAAATCCTGTCTTGTGGATCTCACCGTCACCATCCACACCCATCTGGGAAAAATCAGCATTATCAAGTGCCGCATTGTGGGACAGGACTCCAAATATCAGACGGTCTGTTCCCGTTACGGGCATGGGTGCAAAGGTCCAGTCATAATGCTGCTGGGACATGGAATAAACCACAGTGGAATTAAGACCTTTGACATCCGAAAGATCCACTCCAGGATGAGCATTCTGGTCTCCAAAACCGGGGACGGGATCTCTCAGATCAAGATTAAACTTGACGTATTTTCTTACAAAATCATATTCCTTCCGGCTTACAAGCCAGTCATATGCCTGTCTTACGGTCTCTGCTGCGGCAACCGCTCCGCGGCTGTGTCCTGCAAGGTTAATGTGAATATCCTTAAGGGGTTTAAGAGGATTTCCGGCAGATTCCACCACATATCTGTCCAGATGTTCCTTTAAAAATGCCTTTACCTTTTCTACGGAATAATCCCTGGTCTTATTGATATTATAATCATCACGGCTTGAATTGAGTCCGTCGGGACCGGCTATTGAGATACGGCTTTTTTCAACTCTTGTGCCATCGGGAAGATCCACATAACTCTTTTTTTCGCGCACGTGATCTTTACCGTCTATGCGCTTACCGTATTCCTTATCAAGAAAATCCGCATATTCGGGATCGTGTTCACCCTCGTTGCGGCTTCCCGAACTCCAGCTGGAATTACCGTGATGTTCCCTCCAGGGATGTGAAAATCCGGAACCCGCTATATCTATCTCAAGTACGGGCTCACCTGCTTCAAGCTGTTTGTTACCAACACTGTGGTGTATCTTAACGGTACGATCCTTCTCAGAACCTTTTCTTGCCTCGTCTATATCATCATATACTTCGCTTCCGAAGACTTCCTTGGCTATCTGGCGATTGCTCTTCTGGATACCATGCTCGATCTGGGCAAAGTTTTTTGTATAAGTCTCATCCTCTGCCTCAGTGGTCTCCTTCAGGACATAATCTTCCTTCCTTCTTAAAGCCTGGCGGTCCTCTTCACTCTTTGCCCTGTGTTCTGCGGCACGCTGTCTGACACGGGCATTAAGATTCGCATGATGTCTTACATTAACATTGTCCCCAAGATCCTTTAAATCCTGCGCTTCGTCATAGTCATCAAGGATCTCAAATTCATTCATCTCCTTGAGACCGTCTTCCATGACGCTGTAATCAAGTTCATTTGGATCTATGTTTTCATAGTTGTTATTGTTTAAATTATTGTTAACGACATTATCAATAATGTTGTTTAAATTATTGTTGATAACATTACCGATATTGTTGTTTATATTATTTCTGTTTTTCTTCTTTTTAGGTGGCATTTTTTACTCTCCCATTGCAATACCGGACTCCCGGTTTACATGGTCATTATATAGCAAAACACGTAACAAAAGTGAAACAAAAAAAGACCGGAGCACACAGCTCCGG
>ONTX01000142.1 GCA_900320825.1 uncultured Lachnospiraceae bacterium
ATGAGCCAGTATATGGTCTATCGTGGTGCCTGAATATTCACGGGCATGATCATAACGACATGGAAGAATACAGTGAGGGTTGTAAGCATATCAACCTTGCAGCGAATGTGTGTGGCTATACGCCGGTCAGCCTTGGTAAGCTAATCAAGGATGGCGTTTTGGCTGATATTGACAGTATCCATCGGATGACGATAGATCACGCCGTGGAAAAGAAGAAAAATAAGGAAGAATACGACACGGATGAGTGTTAATTATAAACTATATTTTGTGCGCAAGTATGACTTCGCAGATGATAGTTTTGAGGATGTATTGGCATCTGAAATAGTTGCTATGTTTGATATTGGCGTATTTGGATATGATAAATGCCAATGTGATTTTATAGAGTGTTTCTTCTGCGATACTCCGTTTGCGCTTCTTGTGAATGAATATGATGATGAATTGAAGGTAGAGAGGCTAAAGAGTAAGATCACAGATGCTTATGGAGCAAGACTATCGTATGCGTCTTCAAATCAGGAATTGTATAAATGCGCAAAGGAAATCTACAGGAGTGATCCGTCAAGTCAAATGAAATATATGCGTGATGTTATCAAGGCGTTTAAGGACGATGATGACATATACATTGTTTTATATGGGTATTGAAACATTTTTTTAGAGGATGGCAGAGTTCACCTGATCACTTTATGAGGAATATGGTCATGACCGACGTGTGGTTGCAAATGAGATAAAAAATCGCCATATTCCTGGGCAGGGTTTGCGGCTATAGACAGTGACAAGACCCCGGAAGAATTTATGAAAATGCTTAGCGCATCAAAAATGAGAAACTCATCACGGTGTATCAGTTAGCAGAAAAACAAAGGAATGAGATAATCCTCTGATCAGAAACGGTCGGATGATTATATTTAAGAAATCCTCAGATTTGTGAGACACTGTCTCACAAATGGAAACAAATCAAATGATGAAATACGTGCGACAGCGTCGCACATATCAGACTGAATGGTCGGCTCGACTTCGACTCCCGCTACTGCAGACGTGCCGGCGCACACCTGCCGCTCATAACGGTGGGCAGCCGGGGCGCAAGGCGTCCGGGGGACGCCTGTTCTGCGCCGACCGAAACGGAGTGTAGACGACACCCGGGGCTGCGATTAATGCCCGATTAGCCCAATTAGAAGAGGAGGAGTATTATTGATGAGGAAATTAGCGAGTGTACAAAGAATATGGAAAATCGAACCAATAGACGGTGCTGACAGGATAGAACTGGCATATGTACTCGGATGGCAGTGTGTGGTAAATCGGGGTCAGTTCCGGCCTATGGATCTGGCAGTATATTTTGAAATTGACAGCTTTCTTCCGATCCGTCCTGAGTTTGAATTCATGAGAACATCAAGTTATCGGAAAACAGATATTATGGGTGAAGGCTTCAGGCTTCGCACCATGAAATTCCGTGGACAGATATCCCAGGGATTGTTGTTGCCGATCAGTGAGTTTTCTGAAATAGCTGAAGACATAGAACCTGGTTCTGATGTAACAGAGATTCTTGGGGTAAGGAAGTGGGAGATTGAGGAAAAGGCAACTACAGGTGGAACAGTAATCGGAAGTCTGCCAATAGATGTTCCCCACACAGATGAAGCAAGAATTCAGGCAGAACCCGATCTGATCATGGATTTCGCAGGGCTGGAATACTATATCAGCACTAAAATGGATGGATCCTCTCATTCTGTTTCAATTGACGAAGACGGATTTCATGTCACCGGGCATAATTATGAATACAGGGATGATGGGAAAAGCGCATTTTATGAACTGGTAAAGAGGGATGATATAGAGACAGGGATACGCAGGTATTATGAAGAAAACAATCTTCAGCTATTGACTGTACAAGGTGAGTTCTGCGCTCCGGGGATTCAGAAGAACAGATTAAAATTATCACGCCCGGAGTGGTACGTGTTTACGGTCAGAGTAGACGGAAAAAGAGTGGGACTTAAGAAAATGCAGGAAATATGTGATGAACTGAATCTGCAGATGGTTCCTATCGAGGAAATCGGGACAGATCTACCTTCCAGATATCCTACCGTAGAAGCACTTTTGGAAAGAGCCGATGGAGAGTATCCGAAGGGTGGCAGGAAAGAAGGAATTGTAATACGTCCGACAGAGCCTGTATATAATGATAGGATTAGTGCAGCTCTTTCCATGAAGGTAGTAAACAATAAGTACCTCTTGAAGAATGAGGATTGAATTAACGAGCTATGATAGCAACAGGAAAGAGAATAAAGGAGTTGAGGGACAACGCAGGGATGTCCACAAGGGATATTGCTGATGTGTTCGGTTTTCA
>ONTX01000126.1 GCA_900320825.1 uncultured Lachnospiraceae bacterium
CCGCCGTCAAAAGAATCATTGAAATCGTTATAATCCCCACTCATCAGACGATCACCTTTTTTTCTTCCTGCTAAGAAGCAGCCATACTTCTTCGGGAATATTCAGATTATCATATCCGGTACCAAGATCTATTCCGGGTTTGTTGCTTCCGTGAAAATCGCTTCCGCCGGATATGCAAAGCCCGAACTTGGATGCAAGTTCCTTTACATACTCGGTGTCTTCATCCGAATGAGTACTGTAATAACCTTCTATGCCTGCAAGACCGGCATCCTTCATTATGGTGATGAGTTCTTTTAATTTCTCATCTCCCAGTTTGTATATAAGAGGATGGGCAAGAACAGGGATACCTCCTGCCATAAGAGTCATCTCAACCGCTTTAACGGGAGTGATCTTCTCTCTGGGAACATAACAGGGACAGCCGGGGCCTAAGTATCTTTCAAAAGCTTCATGAGTGCTTTTTACATAACCGTACTCATAGAGATACTTTGCAAAATGCGCCCTTGTAAGAACACAGTCGGGAAAGGTCTTAAGAAGAGCATCATAGGAAATGCCTATCCCCACAGCCTTGAGTTTGGCTGCCATGGCACGGTTTCTGCCCTCACGTGAATCAAGGAAAAACTCGGTTTCCTTAAGGAAATCCTTATTATGATGATCGATATCAAGACCGACAACATGCACGTCCCGTCCGCCCCAGTCCGTAGAAAACTCAATACCGGGGATAACTACCGGTGCTTTGTGCCCGGAAGAGGATGCATTTATCTCTTCAGCTTTTTTTAATGCTTCATCTATACCGTCAACCGTATCATGGTCTGTGAGTGCAAGATAAGTGATCCCCTTTTTCGCTGCAAGTTCAACAAGTTCTGAAGGGGATAATGTTCCGTCCGATTTATTGGAATGTGCGTGAAGGTCTATCAATCTTCGTCGTCTTCCTTATCTGCTGTAAATACGGTTCTCTTACGTGCATTCTCATCTGCTGCGAGATACTCGTCATATGTTGTGATCTTATCGATCATTCCTCCGTCAGGAAGAAGCTCAATGATCCTGTTAGCTGTTGTTTCGGTAAGCTGATGGTCCCTGCAGGAAAAGAGAATTATTCCGGGGAACTTCACCATACCTGTATTGAGTGCGGTGATGGACTCCATATCAAGGTGGTTGGTGGGCTCATCGAAGATCAGACAATTGGCTGCGCTGATCATCATCTTGGAAAGAAGGCATCTTACCTTCTCACCTCCCGATAAAACCTTAACCTTCTTAACACCGTCTTCACCGGGGAAAAGCATTCTGCCAAGGAATCCTCTGACATAAGTGGCATCCTTGTTAGTTGAATAGCCTGTAAGCCACTCGGTTATGGTAAGGTCGCAGTCGAACTCCTTCGTATAATCCCTGGGGAAATATGACTGTGATGTGGTAACACCCCATTTAAAAGAACCGCTGTCGGGCTCAATCTCACCTGCAAGGATCCTGAAGAGTGCCGTCTTTGCCTTCTCACATCCGCCTACAAAAGCGATCTTGTCTTCATGACCTACAATAAATGAAATATTATCAAGAAGCTTCTCGCCGTTTTCAGAGTAAGAGATATTTTCAACGGAAAGAACTTCATTACCGATCTCACGCTCGGGTCTGAAGTCGATATAGGGATATTTTCTTGAAGAGGGCTTGATAGTATCAAGTTCGATCTTTTCAAGTGCTCTCTTTCTGGATGTTGCCTGCTTTGATTTGGAAGCATTGGCAGAGAATCTTGAAATGAACTCCTGGAGTTCCTTGATCTTCTCTTCCTTCTTCTTATTAGCTTCCTTCATCTGGCGGATCATGAGCTGTGAAGACTCATACCAGAAATCATAGTTACCTGCATAAAGCTGGATCTTGCCGTAATCGATATCGGCGATCTGTGTGCAGACCTTGTTGAGGAAATATCTGTCATGGGATACAACGATGACAGTGTTGTTAAAGTCGATAAGGAACTCTTCAAGCCATCCTATCGCTTCAAGATCGAGGTGGTTGGTAGGCTCGTCCAGAAGAAGAATGTCGGGATTTCCGAAAAGTGCCTTTGCAAGAAGGACCTTGACCTTCATGGAGCCATCCAGATCAGCCATCTGAGTATAGTGCTCCTCTGTTGGGATTCCGAGACCGTTAAGAAGCATTGCAGCATTTGATTCTGCTTCATATCCGTCCATCTCGGCAAACTCGGCCTCAAGCTCACCGGCTCTAATGCCATCCTCATCGGAAAAGTCTTCCTTCATATAGATGGCATCCTTTTCCTTCATAATGTCATAGAGGTGCTTGTTGCCCATGATGACGGTATCCATTACGGAATACTCATCATATTTAAAGTGGTCCTGCTCAAGGACGGAAAGTCTCTCACCGGGAGTGATGGCGATCTCTCCCTTGGTAGTATCAAGTTCTCCTGAAAGGATCTTAAGGAAGGTTGATTTACCTGCTCCGTTTGCTCCAATAAGACCGTAGCAGTTTCCTTCAGTAAATTTAATGTTTACATCTTCAAAAAGTGCTTTTTTACCTACTCTGTAGGTTACGTTTACAGCTGAGATCATTTTTCTTCTCCGTAAAAATATGTTAAACAGTCACAAACTATTAGATTATACATATTAAAAAAGGCCTCCGCAAGTAGCGGAGGCCTTTTTTGTAAGTGATATTAAAGAAGTTCCTGGAATCCCTTGACATAAAGGTGTCTGGGAATACCGTCAACCATGATGGGAGCTACATCACCCTGGATAAGAGGTCTTACATATGTTACGAACTCGCTGGTAACATAGGTTCCGTCCTTGGTGATCCACTCTCTGGGAACGAGTCTCTCGTCGTTAGCAATCTTGTGTACATCCTTAACCTCGGTTCCTGCCTGATAAGGATCATCGGAAAGTCTCTTGAATACTACCATCTTTCCTGAATCGCCTTCGTCAGCTGCCTTCATTGCGGCACCGCCTACTTCGTATGCTTCAAGGATATCGATTCTGGATGCACAGTGGCTTGCTGCTCTCTGAAGAGTTGAAAGCTCGATGGATCTTGTCTTACATCCGATCTCCTTTGCAACAACGTTGCAGAGATAGGTAGCGGTTCCGGTAAGCTGCTTGTGTCCGAATGCGTCAACATACTCAACACCTTCAGTCATCTCGGAAACATACTTTCCTTCAGCGGTTCTGATACCTTCAGATACGCACATAACGATGGAAGCCTTGGTCTTAAGAAGCTCCTTACACTTGTCAACGAATGCTTTAACATCGAAAGGAATCTCGGGAAGATAAATAGCATCAGGTCCGTCGCAGTCCTCGCTCTTGGCAAGAACAGAAGCTCCGGTAAGCCACCCTGCATTACGTCCCATGATCTCAACGATGACAACCTGACCGTGTGCGGTCTCAAGACTCCATCCGTCACGAATGATCTCTTTAACGGAAGTACCGATGTACTTAGCTGCCGATCCGTATCCGGGAGTGTGGTCGGTAAGAGCA